>NZ_JACEHK010000018.1 GCF_025377685.1 Anaerobacillus sp. CMMVII
AACTAAAGGATCATCAAAATATATAAGGATATCTTTATACCATTGACAAATTGCTCTTGATAATTCCTTACTGGCAAAATTAAAATCTAAGAGTCACGCACAACCAGCGGTACAATATCTTGCAATCTGCTGGGGCTATACACCACTTTTTTCGAATAAGTGTTCGCACTTTATCATAAGACAGCAATAGACCTTACGATTAATAGATACTGGTGCCATAAAACATTAAAAATATCCATCGAATTATGCTCCTTTTTCGTTTATGTAATCATGAATTTCAGACACTAAAAAATTTGCCACGTACAATCCCCATATAGTGACAATATTATCGTCATTTATTATTTTCGCTATTAAACTCTATATGTAGTGCAGTAGTAACATCTCGAAACTATGTACTTACTGAAATTTCATAACTTTAAATAACTTATTACTACAAAGTTCATTATTGCCCAATATGTATCATTACTTTTCCTATACCGCCAATACTTTGAACGTATTAGCTTTTGAATCGTAGATAAAAAAGGTTGGCCCTTCAACACTTTGAGCGAAGAGCCCTTAATCTATCTTTAAATTGACGTTTTATTCCTTGTTTTCTTTTTCATTTTTCCGCTTGATTTTTTCCTTTATTACTAACTCAACTAATTCTTCCCTATCTCTATTTTTCGTTTGTTTATACGCTTGATGTGTTGTTATAGCCGCTCCTGCTGCAATGATCCCATTAGCAATCCCACTAACTGTAAACCCTAGAGTAAATCCACTTGCAAGAACTCCAACAAATAACAAATCCAAACAATTAACCAATCTGCCACTTTTGGTGTTCGCTTTAAGGCGTATCCAATAATCATAAGAGCTGGAACTACAACTGCCAATTGCTCGCTAATCTCCACTTGTGAGAGTAAATCTGTTACCATATCAAATCACCACCCTCTTTTTGCTAGTTTATTCTTAATAGATAATAGAGGGAACTGCATTTGTTTATTCTTTTAAAAAATGAGAAATATTGTATTGCAAACATTAGTGTTTATACAATATATCTTAGTTTAAACGCCCAGACATTCTCATTATTATTGCATAAGATAAAAGAGATAATGTGTGTAAACTGATAAACCTAACCGAGGTGATGATAAGATGAGTAAAAAGAAAGATAACTTACCAACTCCTTTTAATGAACAAACCAATAGCAGATTTCCTTAAATCTATCGACGGCTTTTTTAAAGAAGCCTTTCGTAATTTTCATTTCGTAGGAGGTTTTCCAGTACATCAGTACGAAACCAATAGCCACTATATCATCGAAGCACAGCTACCTGGTGTAAAAAAAGATCAAATTAATCTAGATATCTATAGTAATCATCTAAAAATTAGTGTTCACAATTCAGAAATTATTGAAGAAAAAGATGATATTTCTCAAAGTTACCACAGTACAAAATCCTATCAAAAAGCAGAGAGAATTATCATGTTGCCATTTTATATTTCCGAAAGAGATGTGAAAGCTTCTTACCGTGATGGCTCTTAAAAATTACATTACCTAATAAAGAAGAACGATTGAAATCGAATAATGACTACTAGGGAGTGATTACGATGTTTTTCAGAAATCAAAGCCACCAATTCCCTTACCCACACCAACAACAAATGCACCCCTATCAATACCAAAATCACCATTACTATCCTTATGGTCAGGGACCCTATTATCCACCTATGCCCTATCCTGGCCAACAAGTGCAGGGACAGGGACAGGTGCAACAACAACAGCAACCAAACCAATCTCAGCCAGTAAATCCACAAATGGGGATGTTTACTGGTCCAGATGGATCTTTTGATTTCCAAAAAGCAGTAAACCAATTTGACCAAATGATAAAAACAGTAAACCAAGTAAGTCCGATCATGAAACAGATTAGCGCTTTATTTCCACAAAAAAAATAAAAAAAAATTAAGAAAAGCGCAAGCGCCCTGCTTAGCCCCGACAAAAGCTACTGACCTCGTTCACAACATGTGTTACTTCTAGAGTTACTACATGTAGCTTTGCCTCGAGGACCTACTGGACCACAGAGGCAGCATTTAAGTGAACGAAGGTTATTTGACCTCAAAGGGCTGGGTGGCTTGCGCTAGACAGTTATTACGTTGAAATTTTATACTTTCTTAAACTACAAAAAAAGCTTGGAAATCCAAGCTTTTTCTTAGTTAAACCCTAAATGTAGAGCTAGTAAAATTAATGTAATTGCTGGAAGTGAGCTTATAATTGCAAATCCTATAAACGTTAATCCCGTTATACGCAATTTTTCATGTCCTTCTAACTCAGCTACCGCCATGTTATATCTTTCTCCTAGCACCCCAGCTATCCCAATGATCCAAATAACGATAATAGCAATAAAATAGCTCATATACTGCTCCCTTCTAAAACATATCTAAAATAGCTATGACTATCAAAATAATCGGAATAACTTCAACAATAGCAATATAAACAAACATTTGCGTTTGTGCTTTTTCTACTGCTTGATAATCTTTTCTTTTCATTCCGTCAACAATTACAGTCATTGATCTTTTATAAACAAACAAAATTCCAAAAACACCTATAATTGAAGCTAATAATAATAATAAACCTGGATCCACAATGTTCCTCCTTATTCTTAATCATAAATGATCCTAAAAATTTTTTTTGCTCACTTTCTATGTTAAAATTTAACTAGAAAAAAAGCAAACCAAAGATGGAGTTGACCCTAAGTGAACAAAACAATAAATCTTTTACAAAGCCACGTTTCAATCAGAGAATTTAAAGATGTCGAGCTCTCAGAGGAACAAATAACTACCATTATCCAAAGTGCCCAAATGGCTCCGACTTCAAGCTTTATGCAAGCCTATAGTATTATCGGTATTACAAATAAAGAAACGAAACAAAAGCTAGCTGAACTTGCCGGGAATCAACCTTATGTAGCAAAAATGGCCATTTTTTTGTATTTTGCGCTGATTTTAATCGCCATAAGCTTGGAGCAGAGCTAGAAGGATACAATGAGCCTTTGGCTACAGAAAGCACAGAAAAATTTCTGGTTGGAGCCGTTGATGCTGCATTAGCTGCTCAAAATGCTGTAATTGCTGCTGAGTCCATGGGGCTTGGGACTGTATACATTGGTGGTATTAGGAGTAATATCGAGGAAGTTAGTCAGCTTTTAAAGCTCCCAAAACACGTCATCCCAATTGTTGGACTAGCTGTAGGGTATCCTGACCAAGAGCCGAGCATAAAGCCCCGGCTACCAATGGAAAATGTGTATCACAAAGACGAATATCAAGCGAATGATGATATAATGAAAACACAACTAAATCAATACAATCAGATTATTTCTACATATTACTCTGAAAGAACAAATGGGACTAGAAAAGATCGTTGGACAGAGCAAATGACTAAAATGTTGGCTACAGAAAGAAGAGTAACACTAAAAAGTTTTCTTGAACAAAAGGGTTATTTACAAAATAAATTTCGTAAATATTGAAAGGCCTAACTAAAATACTGGTTAGGCCCTTTTTTAATGAGTACCAATTAATTTATTTTCAGACGTACTTCCTGAAAAACAGATAAAGAAACTAGTTCCTTCATTACTCGTTTCAACGGAAATTTCTGCGTGATGCCTCGAAGCAATGCTATAGCAAATCGCCATTCCTAATCCGGTACCGTTTTCTTTTGTTGTAAAAAAAGGTGTCCCGATTTTATCTAGTACTTCTTTTTTGATGCCTGGACCTTCATCCTTAATCTGGAGTACAACTTGATTTAATTCATTTAAGAACGTTTTTATTGTTAACACTCCGCCATGCTTCATTGCTTCTAATCCGTTCAAACCAATATTTAAGATCAATTGCCTCATTTCTTTTTCATCAACGCTTACAGTAGGAATTTCCCCTAAATCCAATTGAACGATCTTCGAACTCATAATAGCCTCTGCCTGAAGTAATGGAAAAATTAGTTCGATGATTGCATTAAGACTTTCTACTTTTTTGTTAGTAGCTTTATCTTTAGCTAATGTTAAAACTCGGTAATAATTCCATTGGCTCGCTTAAGCTCTGATAACATTAAGTTAATATATTGCTCAGATAGTGGTGAGCCCAAATCATTTTTAGCAATTTGAAGAAAACCAATCACTGTCGTCATTGGGTTTCTAATCTCATGTGCAATACCGGCAGCCATTTCACCTACTAAATTTAAGTTATCTAACCTTGAGATTTCTTTTTCTAATTTTGTTCGCTCTGTAATATCGGTGATGACACTTAATACACAAGTCTCATCATTTATAAAGATCTTTTCTGTTGATAACAACCCTACTCTTACTTCGTTGTTCTTCGTAACATAATTTACCTTGACATTACTTAAGTCTCCCTGTAGGTCCATGGGAATATCACAATCTGCAGAAAAAATTTCTAAACCATTAGAGGAATTAATCTCTTCTAGATTGTATCCAGTTATGTCACACCAACTTTTGTTTACGTTGACATAACGACCATTAGTTAAGGACCGAATTGCTTTTAGGTTAGGGCTGAACTGAAAATTTTTTGGAAGCGCTCTTGAGTAACTTGAAGTTCATTATTACTTAGAATAAGTTCCTTTGTCTTGTCTTGAATAAGTTTTTCAAGATTATTATATTGATATTTTAACTCCAGTTGTTGTTCTGCTAATGTATTTTTTTGATACTCAAGTTGTTTCTGTTTTAAATAAATATGGACAAAAACGTCGACCTTACTTTTTAGTATGGTCCGATTAAACGGTTTAAAGATGTAATCAACAGCACCATTTAAATAGCCCTCTTTTATATGTTCATTTGCTTTGCTCAATGCCGTAATAAAAATAATTGGAATATGAGCAGAGGTTTTTCTCCCTTTAATTAACTTTGCCGTTTCAAATCCATTTAGCCCTGGCATTTGAACGTCTAACAAAATCACTGCAAACTCATTTTGTAATATATAACGCAATGCTTCTTCGCCTGAGTTAGCAAATACGAGTTCATATTTGCTATCAATTAAGGCTGCTTCTAAAGTTATTAGATTTTCAGGCCGATCATCGACCAGTAAGACTTTTGCTTTAGCTTGATCCATCAAATGCTCCCTCCTAGTTGGATATAATTGCTTAGGTTATCTCTTTTACATATAGCTTATTTGCATAATCTACATCAGAAAAAGCATTAAATGACATGATTGATTCCTGACTACCTAATCCTAAAAAGCCACCTTCACTTAAACTATCATAAAAAAGTTGAAAGACTCTTTCTTTTAATTCGTTATTAAAGTAAATCAACACATTTCTACAGAGAATGACATGAAACTCATTGAATGAGTGATCTGTTGCCAAATTATGCTGGGCAAATATAATATTCTTCTTTAATGCTGGTTCGATGATAACGTGATCTCCATCGACCTTGTAATATTTTGAAAATTCACGGGTACCACCGGCTTCTAGATAATTCCTAGTATAATGCTTCATATGATGTAAAGAAATGATTCCATCTTTTGCTTTTTCGAGAATATCTTCATTAATATCTGTTGCGTATATTCTTGTTTTTTCGTAAAGACCTTCTTCTAGCAATAGAATTGCTAATGAGTAAACTTCCTCTCCCGATGAACAACCAGCAATCCATATCCTAAGGACAGGTTGATTTTGCAGAGATGGTATGATATTCAAACGAAAAGACTGAAAAAAACTAGGGTCACGAAACATTTCCGTAACAGTTATTGAAAAATTATCTGTAAGTCTTTTCATTAAGTTCGGTTCATAAAGTACTCTTCCCTGATATTCAGAAATAGATGATACTTTAACCTCTCTAGCACTATACAAAATACGCCTTTTTATCGATTCGTAAGCATAGTTTCGAAAATCATAACCATACTGTCGATAAATTGCTTCTAGAAATAAAGAAACTTCTATTTTTTCAATTCGATCTTTTGCTGAAGTGTCTTCCATAGGACTTCTCCTCCTGTTACTTATAAAGCCACACTTTCATTAGTGACAATAGTTGTTCCATTTTTACAGGTTTACTAATATAATCAGAAGCTCCAGCACTAATACATTTTTGTCGATCCGCTTTCATTGCTTTTGCTGTTAGGGCAATGATCGGTATATCCTTCAAATTTTCATTATTTCGAATTTCTACCATTGCCTCATACCCATTCATTTTTGGCATCATGATATCCATAAGAATAATATCCACCTTAGAAGCAGCTAAAATGTCCATTGCTTCAAAACCATTCTCAGCGTATAATACATTCATTTTCTCCATTTCTAGTGCACTAGTTAAGGCAAATACATTGCGCATGTCATCATCTACAATTAACACTTTGATATTTTCGAATTCTTCAGCTTCACTAGTATCAAAATCAATGTTGTCCTCTGGCAAGACTTCCTCTTCTAGAGTTGCAGCAACCAATAGATTTTCAAGAGTTGGCTTTTCTTCAATAAGATCAGGTAAGTGTAATGAAAAACTGCTACCTACCCCTTCTTCACTACTTACTTCAATATAACCACCAAGTAATTGAGATAACTCCCTACTTATCGATAGCCCTAAACCCGTCCCTCCATAATTTCGTGAAGTGGTTCCGTCTACTTGGCTGAAAGCTTCAAAAATACTTTGGTGTTTATCCTTTGGAATTCCAATTCCAGTATCGGTAACTATGAAACTAATCTTTGAATTCGAATTTCCTGGTTCTATTTTTAAGAGAACTTTTCCGGTGTTTGTAAATTTAATGGCGTTTGACAGTAAATTTTTTAATATCTGTTTTATTCTTTGATCATCAGTAAAAAGAATTTCTGGTGTTTGATGATCAATGACGATTTCGAAATCTAAACCTTTTTTTCTAGCAAGTGGCTCAAATTGTCTATGGACAAAAGCCTTTATTTCACTAATTTCTACCTCTTCAGGAAAGATATCTAATTTTCCTGATTCAACCTTCGATAAATCTAAGATATCATTAATTAAATTTAGCAGATCCTTCCCAGAAGTGTGAATCGTTTTCGCATACTCAATTTGTTTTTCGGATAGATTACACTCATTGTTCTCTGAGAGAATTTCCGATAAAATCAACATGCTGTTAAGTGGCGTTCTTAGTTCATGTGACATATTTGCTAAAAATTCTGTTTTATATTTTGAACTAAGCAATACCTCTCTGTTTTTCTGTTCAAGATTACTTTTAATTATTTCAAGCTCTTTCGTTTTTTCTTCTGATCGAATATTTTCTTTGTATAAGTCTTCATTAATCGTTTTTAGTTCCTCTTGCTGCTGTTGTAATTCTTCTGATTGTGCTTGCAGCTCTTCCGTTAAGGACTGTGATTCTGTCAATAGTCTTTCAATCTCCATATGATATTGAATGCGATCTAGGTTAGGACCAATAGAATTACAAACTTGTTCGAGCAGTCTTCTCTCTAACGAAGTAAATTGATCAAATTTAGCTAATTCGAGAATCCCTAGAACTTCACCCTCGAATTGAATCGGAAGAATGATGATAGATGTTGGCGTAGCTCCACCCAGGCCGGATTTTGTTTCAATATAACCTGCCGGAAGGTTATCTAAAAGAATTACCTTATTATTCACTGCACACTGTCCAACTAAGCCTTCACCTTTATGTATAATTAATTCCCCTAAATTCTCTTTACTAACAGCATAAGAAGCTGCCCTCTTAAACCGATTATCGTGCTTAAAGTAGAATACACCGTAAGTTGCCTCAACAGTAAGAGCAACTTTAGAAATAAATATATTACTAAACGTATTTAACTTTTGCGCACCTTGGAAACTATTTGTTAACTCTGCATATTTAGTTTTCACCCAATTTTCTTCTTGGAGGGAGTTTTTTAATTCTTTTTCACTGATTGCAAAATGTTCTAGGGCATCCGCCATTTCATTATAAGCTTCTGCGACTTCGTCAAATTCATTATTCACTTTTTTGGCTATTCTAGGAATACTCTCAAATGAGTGTTTAGGAATTTTAACCATAATGTCCCGTACAGTATTTAAGCTAATCGAAAAGCTACGTATTACTGAAGCTGTGATCATAATAACTAGCAAAAAACTAGAAGAAATTAATATCAGAAATAGTATTATGGTACCCTGGTAGGTTTGAAGCGATTCAGCCAATAACATGTCCATTAAATTTTCTTCAGCTACTGTTAGCTGATTAATTCCAGCAATTAAATTCGTTCTCACTTCTGCGTTTTCTACTAATATTAAATGCTTTGCTTTTTCGTAACTACCTGTCTTAACATATTCTAAGGCCATTTGGATATTTGCGTTAAGCTCATTATTTAGATTTTCTAATTCAAGTAGGAATTTTTTTTGCTCTTCTTCATCAGACACAAGCATTTTTTTCTGCTCAAATAACATGATCGATTCATAGGTTAATTGACGAATTTCCTCTTCTCCAAGAAGCGGCACTTCACCTTTTTCGTGAATAAAATATTCCCTAATAACTCGCGCTTTGGTTTCCGCATTATACTTTAATTCATTGGCTAAATTTACGCGTTCAAAATTATTATAAACAATAAATTCCATGTTCACTTTTTGAAGGTTTAGAGTATAGAGAACAATTGAGCAAATCAATACTAAGATTACAAGAATGGTACCAAATCCAACATATAATTTCGTTTTTAATTTCATAGTATTACCTTTCATATGTGCGATTATTTTTACAAAAAATGTATCAGACGCTAAAATTTTACAAGAACTCCTTTGATTCTACTATAATTTTACTACAGTTACTAGCAATTATTACTAAATTTTACTACTCTAGTGAGAATTCATAATTACCTTAATCACGCTATCTCAAACTAAATGAAGTTGCGAATCGCTTTTGGCAACTTCATTTAAAATAGTTAACACTACTAATTTTTAAAACGGTCTTTTCTAAAGGCTCTTTTCTATAACATTGCTCCTGCGGTTACTCGTCGCACAAAAAACTTGTTGCTTTTTAACCTAAAATAATTGGAAAACTTCCTTAGATGAAGATATCACCGAATACAATAGGTAAGAAAAGAGCAGTGCTTACTAATAAGTAGTGATATCTTTCGATTTTTACAAAAGCAACAAACTTTACGAAAACAGCCTTTTAAAAATAAAAAAGAGACTAACCTTTGGATAAAGGAAGTCTCTTTAATAGTACTATAAGGATGTTGTATTTTCTTTCGTGCGCATCGCTTCTGGAATATATACACAGAACGGTTCACTTTCTAAATAGTCACCAGTTACTGCATATGTCCTAGATCTAGAACCACCGCATACAAATTTAAATTCACAAACACCGCATTTACCTTTATAGAGGTCTGGATTACGGAGCTCTTTCAATACTGGAGACTCTCGATAAATTTCTTTCAAAGGCTTCTCTCTGACATTTCCTACTACAATTGGTAGTAAACCACTTGGCATAACATCGCCAGTATGTGAAACGAAAATAAAGCCATTTCCATCGTTTACTCCTTTTGGTGCCCGTTTTAAGCCGTCAATAAGATAAGCTGTATCAGTTATTGAATCTTCATAACGAATATCACCTTTATCTACAAGCTTTTCTCTTGTCTTTTGTTGAATAACGACCCGCCGATAGTGTTGTGCTGCTGTCGTTTTAATATCGTAAGGAGCTGTTTTCCCTAGTTCATAAAGCCAACGAAATACCTTTTCGTGTTCAGCAGGGGTTAAGCAAGCATCCATTTGCCCTCTTCCTGTAGGAACAAGGAGGAAGATATACCACATAACTGCTTTTAACTCCCCAACTAACTCGGCCATTTTCTCAAGTGAATCATAATTATAACGAGAGATAACTGTATTGATTTGCAATGGCATATTTAATTCATTTAAATACTTAATCTTTTCAACTGTTAAATCAAATGATCCTGGAGTTCCTCGAAAATGATCGTGAATTTCTGGTGTTGGACCATCAAGGCTAATCCCCCAGCGGGAAAGACCAACATTTTTTGCTTTTTCCATTGCTTCTTTCGTTACATTGTCAGTAGCACTCGGAGTCATTGATACACGCATACCTTTTTTCACTGCATATTCCGAAAGTTCAAAGAGGTCTTTTCGCATCATACAGTCTCCACCTGTAAATACGAGCATTGGATTATTCATTTCATATATTTCATCAATAAGTTTAATTCCTTCTTCATGGCTCAATTCATTTGGATCTGGTTTCGTTTGTGCGTCAGCTCGACAGTGAACGCATTTTAATTCACAAGCACGTGTAACCTCCCAAATAACAATAAAAGGATCTTGATCGTAATCAATTTGTGCGCCCATTCCCCCTGGATGCCCCATCCCCATTCCTTTTGGATGTCCCCCTGGATGTCCCATTCCTTTTGGATGTTCCATTTTATGCATCTTCATCACCAAACTTTTTTTGTATTTTTTACTACTTGTAAGTATAGCTTTATTTTAAAACGATTAGATGAGAGAAATTTGTAGATTTGTTACAAACTAAGAACAATTAGGTAATCTTTACTGAGTACAACTTCGATTAATACCAAAAATAACTTTGTAAAGTTGTTTTCAAAAGGCCTCTTTATGTTTTTAGATTATTACTATTTGAAATGATTAACTGTGAAAAAAATCACATTTATACGTAGCTAAACCCATTTCTCATCATAAACCCATATGTTATCAAGCTTTTAAGGTTTCGAACATTTTATGAACATTATTTATTACCTCTTTCTGAAAGAACATTGTTTCTCTTGCTACGATTCCTAAATTTCAATCAAGATTTAAATCTATTTACAAATCCTAAAAGTTTTTGGAAATATGAAAAAGGAAATAAAAGCTCCTTAAAGCTCTTATCTCCTCTTTTAGTTACTATATTTTTTTTTCACTCTGTTCATCAGTTTTAAGTAGTCTGTGTCCGATCCAATGTCATAACGGTCGCCTGCAATACACATTCCAATGCAGTTTTCCTCCGCTAGCAAATCCTTAATTGCATCCGTTAATTGTATTTCTCCTCCGACCCCTTGTTCTAATTTTTCTAAGTAAGTAAAAATTGTCGGGTTAAATATATAACGCCCTGTAACAGCCAAGTCAGACGGTGGGGAATTTTCAGGCTTTTCGACGATATCAGTGATTTGATATTGACGTCCTTTCAGTTTTTCCCCTTTGATCACACCATAATTTTTTAACAATTCAGGTTTTACTTTTTGTAGTCCAATGACCGAGGAGTGATGTTCATTGTAGGTCTCGATAAGTTGGGCTAATGCTACCTTTCTTCTACAAAGAAAAATATCATCTGGTAGGATAACGGCAAACGGCTCATTTTTCACAAACAACTTTCCTAATGCAACTGCATCGCCTAGACCCTCAGCATAAGGTTGACGGATATATTGAATGTGGATATTCGGGATTGATGCTTTTTCTAATAGATGGAGCTTATTCGTTTTCTCTAGAAATGTCTCTAGTTCTAATGAGCGATCAAAGTAATCCAATATCATATTTTTGTTTCTGGATACAACAATTAGTATTTCTTCAATTCCTGCATCAACAGCTTCCTCAACAATGTATTGAATTGCAGGTTTCCCTCCTATCGGAAACATTTCTTTAGGAAGAACTTTCGTAATAGGTAAATTTCTCGTACCATAACCCGCTGCTGGAATAATTGCTTTTTTCACCTTCTTCATTTAATTCAATCCCTTCTGTTAATGCACTCAATATATAAATTATTCACAGCTTGGTTTGGACGTAAGTTGTCCCTCTGAAACTCCGCTACTTTCTTATATACAGTCTGCCTTCTAGCATAATCAGTACCATCAAGTAACTAGTTTTTTTCACTCAAGGTACCTCTTACTCTTGTTGGAAAGCAGTGCAAACATTACTTAATAAATATTCATGAAATCAGGGAGTGTAAATTTCCTTATAAATTGGACTTTCTCCCTCCATATTAAAGTTTAGAATTAAACGCCGTTACGGTTTTACAAATAAGAACATCTATTATTATTAAGTAAAAGTATAGATACAATTTCTGATCGAAGATACCTTTTGAAAATAAAAAACATCCTGACACTTAATGTTTCAGGACAATGTTTGGACAGGTAACTTATGAGATTATTAGCAAAGGAGGTAAATTTTATGAAAGATGATTTCAAAAAAATAAAAGTATATAAGGGAAATGGCAAAGTGAAATATGATAACCCAACGTCGTACACATTTATAGGAAGGGGGTACACTGGAGCTGTTTTTAAGTTGTCATCAAAAAAATGTGTGAAAATATTTGCTAATGAAAAAGATGTCAAGTATGAATTAGAAGCGTTGGAACTTGGACAACATACATCAGTAATTCCTAAGCTTTATGAAGTTGGTCAAAATTACATTGTCATGGAATATATTAGTGGCGTAGATTTACACACGTATCTCTTAGAACAACAATTCTTATCTGATCAGATTGCTGAACATATCCTTTTTTGTTTAATGGAGCTAAAACGTTTGGGCTTCCCTAGATTAGATGTTAGACTTCGCCATTTTCTATTTACAAAAAGTAATACACTTAAAGTTATTGACCACGCTTACGCTCTTAGAAAACAAGTAAAAAAACCAGAAAAATTATTTAAAAATTTAAAACAATTAGGACTATTAGAGGACTTTTTTAGTTATGCAAAAAGAGTTGACCCTGTAATTTATAATGAATGGAAAAAGTAAGTAGGCACTTGGACAATACGTTATCTTTATATGACGCAGTTTATCCGCTTACTAATAAGACGAGTTCGTAAGCATTCTAATTCCTATTTATACTCCTAAAAAATAATCCTACACCAGTACCCCTCCCATTTGAAGCTTTGACAATTCTAAACTCACCAACATACCATTTTCGAACGAGCACTCATAGTTCCTATAATCATTCCTTAAACAAAAATACTGTCAACATTCATCCAACAACATAGTATGAAATATGATATGTATGGAGTGACGACAATGAATATTGTAAGTACATCTAAGTTAAATATTTTCAGCATTTAGGGCGATTTTCCCCCGACTTAAGATTAACAAGACTAGAGACCGTAAGTTGATTAGGGGCTCTAATGAGATATTATTGTTAAAAAGGAGGTACAAAATGAAGGAATATACGAAAAAGAAAATCTGTTTTGCATTACTAGTTCATGAGAATCGAGAATTAGTTGAACAATTAATCGCTAACATCAATTATTATTGCCCCAATAGTCATATAGTCCTTTATAATGGCGGTAATAAACCAAATCTCTGTGAAGAACTGGGTGTGCAAGTTTGTCCAACTAGTAAGAAATTAAAATATGGAAACCTTTCTTCGTACTTTTTTGAAACCATGGAATGGCTTGACGAGATAAATTTAAACTATGATTATTTTATCAACCTTGATTCAGACGTTCTTTTTTTTCGGAAGGGTTATGAAGAATTTATCGAAGAGCAAATGAAAGATGCTGATTATATGGGAGTAAAACTTAGAATCCCTGACAAAAATTGGACCTGTGGTAAATCATTTAAAAAGGATATTCAAAGGTGGGAACCATTTTTTTGTACTAAGCCTTTTTGGGGAGTGTTTAATGTTGGGCAAGTAATGAGTAAGGAACTCGTCAAAGCGTTGTTAGAGTATGAAAAGTTAATTTCACTTAAAAATGCACTTGAGGAAACAGATGTGTTTGGAATCGAGGAAATCATCTTTACAAACTTAGCAAATGAGCTAGGATTTAAAATGAAAAGCTACCCAGATGATTGTGGAGAAAAGTTAATTCGCTATCGACCTCACTTCAAGGTGAAAGAACTTAGTAAGTGTTTAAGCAAAAAAGTGGGCTGGTTAGCCCATCCGATACATCGTACTAAATGGGATCCAGCTAGAGAATTTATCTATGAATTACAATCTAGGAATATAAATGACCAAAAATCACTCATAGATAAAAACAACAAAAATAAAAGGCAGTCTTATAGTTTTAAAAACTATAAAAGCAAAAAAGGAAATGCTTAGTGCAATTCCTTTCTTACATATCCTACGCTTTTAAAAATATAAACCCTTACTAAGTAAGTTTTTTATTAGCTCTTCGTTCTCATCTACGGATTTCTTTATCTTTCTCTCTGAATTGGAATTAGTCGCGAACAAGATATTGAATAGCGCCACTTTGGCAACTACAATTGGTAACACAGTCTTTTCTATCTCTAACAGTTCACCATACGATTTAATAAAAAGCTTTATTAACTTATGCTTATCACCAGGTGCACGCTTATAAAAATAATAAAGTGCATAAGCAATATCATAAATCCGTTCACCATCTTGAATATAATCGTAATCTAGAATTGCTGCTATTGAGCCGTCGGAATAGTATAACATATTCCAAGGATGCCAATCATCGTGAATAATAGTTTTTGGTAAATTAGACGGGCAAAACTTTTGCCAATGTTGATTGATAGCGTTAAAGAGTGAAACTATTCTTGAGACTGTATAATTAGAAACATTATTATTGCTCATGGAAAGTACTTGAATTTTCATATCAAGGTTTTCTAAAGTGGGATAAATAAACACCTCTGGTAATGGTCCTGAGTTAAATGAGGATAGTGCACGGTGAAATTTAGCTAGTGTCATAGCATTGGCTTCGACTTGATTTCGGTTAAATATAAAATCGTATCCAAAAATATAAGGATATACCTGAATTATTATATCATCCTTAATTGAAAAGTATTGGTCCTCAATCGTTTTAATCGCTCGGAGAACTGGAACTCCTTCTTTTTTTAATCTACTTAAGATCTCCTCAATATAATTTATTCTTTCACTATTAGTCTTGATAGTCAGGCACCGAATCACATATTTTCCTTTTTGAGTTCTAATAATAATGATTCCGTTTATATTTCCGTTTCTGGGATAACCCTTTATTTTCTTCAACCTTCCTAATTTGTGTTTTTCACACACCCATTCAATAAACTCTCTCGGCAGTTTATTTCCTTTAGAATCTTCGTACATACTCTTTAGAGACATCCTCGCACCTACTTATTCATCACTTCTTTAACAACTATCTTATTAATTTCTAGAAAAAGGGATTGGACTAATGCCTAGTAAATAAGCATTCCCCTTTAATTCGTCTAATTTTCTAGGTCGTCTGGTCATTTCTCGTAGATTGGAAATGGTATTTAATAATACAAAGTCTCTGGGTTCTCCACCTAGTATCACTCATTAAATTCCAAGAAAGTATCTTTGTTCCACCCTCTCAGGTTTACTTTTTCTTCTTATAAAGTCATCATTTTGTCATTTAGTATGTACAAAAGGCTCGCTATTGCATAATTTAATTAATATGCCCCCCCTCTCATATTCACTAATTGAAAAACAGATCTAAATTAAGTTATATATATATTTTCTAAATATATAATCCGTACAGAAAGAAGGTGAAAATTTGAGTATGATTTATTCAGTTATCATTCCAACTTTTAATAGAGCAGAACAATTACTACTCACCCTTGGATCATTTCAACTACAAGCGTTTCCAAAAGAGCAATTCGAAGTAATTGTTATAGACGATGGTTCTAGTGATAATACAAAAGAGGTAGTAGAAACCTTTCAAGCTTCATATTCATTAGTTTATCTTGCTAATTCAAAAAACCGTGGCCGTTCATATGCAAGAAACAAAGGAATAAAAAACGCCAAAGGAACTTATCTTGTATTCTGTGATACCGATTTTATTGTCACTCCAGAATTCTTAAAGTTAGTATTTAACTACCAAAAAAAAATACCTAATACAATTATCTCCGCGACCCCAAGATCACTTGGAGTTGTTTACACACATTACTATCCAGAATTCAATGACAAACAAAAACAGGATATGTTTATCACCCTAAATAATCATTCTTTGTGGAAAAATGAGTTTCCGAATAATAATGCGGGAATAATAAACATTTTAAAATTGGAGGATCTGTACCAATCATTTAACAACATAGAACACTTTATTTCCCCTGCAGTAATAGACCCGTTTAAGAAACTTCAATTTCAACAAACAGACGTAGCTCCTTGGTTACTTTTCGTAACACGTTGTGTCACCGTAAAAAAAGGTGATGTAGAAAAGGCAGGTTATTTTGATGAAAAAATCACAAAATATGGACTAGAAGATTGGGAACTCGGTTTCCGACTTTACAATATGGGCTTATCTTTTATTAGCATGGAAGAAACGGTAGGTTTTCATCAAGAGCACCCTAGAGAAAAGACAAATCGCCAAAACATCCTTAGTAACCTTCAAATTATTTATGAAAAATATGGATTTTCTCATCCTGAATTAAACTTACTTGCTGTCGAACCACCTTGGTTAAATCTAGGCAAATATAAAAATAGGTTAAGAACATTGGAAAGATATAAGAAAACAGGAAGAAAACCTGAGCTCAAAAAGTTATTAAAGAAATGGGAAAACAAAGCAAAAATGTTCTATAATAATAAAAAATAACCCTCTAGTGAGAGCCGAAATAAATCGGTTACCTAAAGGGAGAAAAACAGCTACTATACTTTCCATAGATTAGCTGTTTTTTAGTACATTGTATTATATGAACATTTGATAAATGGCTTTAGCTCAGACAAGCGGATGACCTATTAGCACAATTAATGGAGGAAAGTTCCCGTTAATTTACGGTGCTACTCAAAATAAAAAGCTATTCATTTATTCTACTTTTTTTCATCTTCGCTTCGATTCGACTGCGATGGAGAATCGGTTCAGTATAGCCACTTGGTTGAAATCTCCCCTCAAATACTAATTCACAAGCTGCCTGGAAGGCTACAGAGTTTTCATAATTAGTCGCCATAGGACGATAGTTAGGATCATCAGCATTTTGTAGATCGACTACTTTTGCCATTCTCTTTAACGTCTCAAGCACTTGATCCGCTGTACATATTCCATGGTGTAACCAATTAGCCATATGCTGGCTAGAGATCCGAAGTGTAGCTCGATCCTCCATTAAGCCAACATTATTGATATCTGGCACTTTTGAGCAACCTACTCCATGCTCAACCCAACGAACAACATAACCCAGAATACCTTGCGCATTGTTATCAAGTTCTTCTTGAATTTCTGTATCACTCCAATTTTTATTTTGCGAGACGGGAAATTCTAATATTGAGTCTATTAAGTTATCATTTCTGCTGCCAAGCCCAGCTTGAACTTCGGAAACGTTGATTTGGTGATAATGCAGCGCATGTAAAGTAGCAGCTGTAGGTGAAGGTACCCATGCAGTATTTGCTCCAGCTTTGAGGTGTCCGGACTTTTGCACTAACATATCTGCCATTAAATCTGGCATCGCCCACATTCCCTTTCCTATTTGAGCCCGACCTGGTAGTCCAGAGCGAACTCCAATAACGACATTTGAGCTTTCATAAGCCTGTAACCAAGTAGATGACTTCATTTCATTTTTACGAATCATCGCTCCAGCTTCCATTGATGTATGAATTTCATCACCTGTTCGATCTAAGAATCCAGTATTGATAAAAACAACACGATCTCTTACTTGATAAATGCAATTTTTTAGATTAAGAGATGTTCTACGTTCCTCATCCATGACGCCAATTTTTAAGGTGTTTTTCTCTAAATCAAGTAAGTCTTCAATACAATCGAATAATTTATTTGCAAAGGCTACTTCTGCTGACCCATGCATTTTAGGCTTAACGATATAAACTGAGCCTTTTTTCGAATTTTTAAATGTACCTGTACCTAAGAGGTCATGTTTAGAAATGATACCTGTTACTACACCATCCAAAATCCCTTCAGGAATTTCTTGTCCGTTGTGGTATAACACCGCATTATTTGTCATTAAGTGGCCAACATTACGAACAAACAATAGGGAGCGTCCTGGCAAAATCAATGAATTTCCAGTAACACTCTTGTATGTTCGATCTTGATTTAACGTTCTTGTTATCATCTTCTCACCTTTTTGGAAGCTTGCTGTCAAATCTCCTTTCATTAATCCTAGCCAATTGCTATAAACCTCAACTTTATCCTCTGCATCCACTGCAGCAACCGAGTCTTCAAAATCCATAATTGTTGTAAGAGCTGCTTCAAGAATAATATCTTTCACACCAGCTTTATCAGAAGCACCTATCGGGTGAAAATGATCAATTTTGATTTCAAAGTGCAACCCATTATTCTTTAGTAAAATTGTTTCAGGGTTTTCAGGTGTTCCTTGATACCCAACAAACTTATTAGGATCCTTAAGGTTCGTGCCATTCCCATTGGTAAGTAACGCAACTAACTCTTGATTAACAATGGCGTACTTAACAACCTCTTTGTGACTTGCATCTTGTAAAGGGACGGTTTCATCAAGGAATTGCTTTCCATAAGCAATTACCCTTTCACCACGAACGGGATTATAACTCTTTCCTTGTTCCGCACCACCATCATCACCAATTGCATCTGTCCCATATAAAGCATCATAAAGACTTCCCCAGCGAGCATTAGCCGCATTGATCGCATATCGTGCATTGTTTACTGGGACGACTAGTTGTGGGCCAGCTTGTAAAACGATCTCATTATCAACATTTTCTGTTGAAATCTCGAAATCCTCCACTTTTGGCTCGAGGTAATTAATCTGTTCTAGAAATGCTTTATAATTTAAGAACGAAAAGTTTTCTTTATGACTCTTATGCCAATCATTAAGTTGGTTTTGAATTTCGGTACGACGGAGAAGTAAAGATTTATTTTCAGGAGCTAATTCTTCTATCAGGGATTCAAAATTAGCCCAGAATTGTCCACTATCTAAACCCGTACCTGGTAATGCTTTTGTATTTACAAATTCTAAAAAAACAGAAGCAACTTGAAGGTTACCCACTCTAACATAATTGTTCATTAAAAAATATCCCCCTCATTTAATTGATCAATAACAGTTTTATCTGTATTATAACACATTTTCTGACTATTTGAACCATTTTTAACAAATACTTAATTCCCAAGGGAAATTACCTACATTTTACTATTTAGTCCAGAGCTAAGTATCATCTGTACCTTTTAAATGCTCTTAAAGAGAGAGTAATCAAAAAAAAAACCACATTTTCATGTGGTTTTCTCTCTACATTAGCTCTTTTACTAATGTCTCTAGCATTTCATAGGTAACCTCTCCACGAATAACGTGAGCGATCTTGCCTTTTTGATCCAAAATATATGTATAGGGGATACTTTGAATATTATACAATGAAGACACCACACCTCTTCGGTTTACACTATCTAATGGCTGGTCAACAAAAGTAGGAAATGTGACATTGAAAGTTTCCATGAATTCAGCTGCACCGTTAGCATCTCGTTCATGGGTGGCTAAATTCACACCCAAGACTACTACGCCGTGACCTTTAAAATCGTCCGATAAACGCACTAAATCTGGCATTTCTTTGCGACATGGTGGACACCATGATGCCCAAAGGTTTAGAATGACGATTTCACCTTGATAATCAGATAACGATGTTTCCTCCTGGTTTTCCCATAAAGGAAGTGTAAAATCAGGTGCAAGCATCCCCTTTTCGGCCCCCACCTTTGGCGATTGTGTTGTCGCAACAACATATCCTATAAGGCCTATCGCTAAAATTAAGATAATCAAACTCATATTTCTTTGTTTTAACATGAATAATCCCTCCTATCCTTAATTAACTATAGCCTAATTCTTTAACGAAAACAAAGGAAAGTCTAATCCTTGCTCTTTAGAACTATGAAAATAATAATCTATAAACCCTGAAATGCAAAATCAGAAAAGATCTTAAAAAAGATGGCTTATCAAAAGCCATCTCATTCCATATATTGATTTATTTTTTATTCTTATCTAACATTTTTGCAATCGTGTTAAAGTTTACTTGTTCAGTTTGGTTAATAATGGTATTCACTAATTGGTCCTCAGTTTCTTTTTTCACCGGCTTGTTAGCAATTTTCCCTACTTGTCTGATTAGATTTCTAACTGTTGCTTCATCTTTTAAATTAGAATTCTGAATGGAATTAACTAATTTTAAGACTTCCCCCATATTGACGCCTGTTTTCTTTTCAATATTCTCAAAAAATGGATTATTCAAATACAAACCCTCCTATTCGATCACCAAAGGAAGATCAAGTAGAATTACGTCTTCCTTAGCTTTTTAAAATTTTCATACTAACACTATATGTAGATACAACCAAAAGGGTTAGTTACTTGTACCGATTTTTTAAACTTTAAGTGATTTTTTAAAAAAAGTTTGCATGTAAATTGTCCAATGCTGATACGAATATAGGTAAGGAGATATTTTTTATTTTTTCATCAAAGCATGTTCAGTTTTAATTTCACAATTAATAGGCATTCACATATCCTATAACTATGAAAACAAAGATAAAGGACGGATTATTTATGCCTGCAATTGTTGGAGCAGTAAAAATAAATGCTATAGGTTCTAGTTCGGTATTTAATATTGGCGATGTATTTACCATTTCCCCTGCAAGTACCGCAAAAACGTTTGCCGGTGCAGGATCATTTAATACTGGTGACTATTTAAAGATCCGAAATGATTATAGTGCAACAAATACGTATGACAAAGATATTGCAGACGCGAATATCAATACAATCATTTAGCATAGGTGGTGTCTAAATGAACTTCTATATTAACCAAAAAATTCAAATTAATAATTTAAGAATTGACAGTGTTTCAAATTCTTCAGTGCTGCAAATAGGTAGTGCAGGAATGATACGATCTTTATCGAGCCTCTACAATACAGGTGGGTTTACTGGACCAGCTCCGGAAGCGACTGAACCTTTAGACCCAGTAACCCCACTTGTTCCACTTACTCCACCTGCACCGGCTGCACCAACCTTACTCTAATATTTAAATTCTCAATACGAAATGGCTAAGGGGGGAATTGTATGTATTATAACTATGACATGATGGCAAACATTCAACATTTGTATCAATGTTTAGAGGCACAACAAAGAAAAATTGACTATCTAGAGATGAGAATTGAGGAACTTCAAACTGGTTTTAATACAATCAAGCAAGATAATGCAGGAAAAGTGGAGAGAATTGAATATAAATTTGATCAACTGAAAGTTGAACGATTAGAAGGAACATTAAATATTGGAATTACACCTAGTGGTGGGATCGAGCCAAGTTCGATTGAGGACTTCTCAATTAATCGAAACACAATAGACGTACCTGAAGCAACGACACCAAAGCAAAATCCTGTTCTCTTTGAAAATATTAAACGAGATGTCCACCATTATCTAAATACAGGTTGTTATGATGTGATGACATCTCTTGAGAGACAATATAATTATCAACTAGATGGTCCTTATCGAGATTTTATTGTTGAAGATGTAAGAAAACAAATTGACTCTCGTATTCACTATTACCTTCGAGGGGTACCTATCGTTGAAAATGATGAAAATAAATTAAGAGAACTAGAAGAGATGACAACAAAGAAGGTTGTCAATGACATTAATAAAACTCTTGAACAGTTCATCCAACATTTACCTCAGAAAGGGGATTAAATAATGAATTTTACAGTCGTTAACCATAATATTTCTGTAGGAACCATTGATGTTCGCGGAGTAGCTTCCTCTTCGATATTGTTAGTAGGTGACACAGATAACATTATCTTGTCTTCAGCATTTGACACACCTCCTGAATCACTGATTATTGGACCATTTGTTCCACTTGCTTTCGAGGGATAGTTTCTATGATTAAAAGAACCTCTATCGTCAATAACACTAGAGTTCGAAGCGTAAGTTTAAGCTCTGTAGTTCAAATTGGCGACTCAGTCCAAATCACTCCAGTTTCTTGGGCGCTTGCAGTACAAAGGCAATTACAACTGTTTTATGGAAATGAGGGGAACTTTGCTGCATTCCCTATTTTTTCAAGAGAAATACCTTCCCCACCATTGATAGATTCAGTCAATATTCAACGATACAATGCTTCCAACTTTATTAAAGTTGGCCATATTGATATTACAGGTGTGTCATCAGCTAGTGTTTATCATATTGGTTCAACAAGCTACATCCATGCTGAGACTAGAATTAAACATATAAGGCAGCTGCAGAAATCAGTGAAGAAAATTAACTAGTATTGTAACCCATAAAATAACTCCACATACAATAAATATTAATACGAAGGAAAAGGGTGTTTGTATGCCTGCAATTGTTGGAGGGCCTTTTAAAATTAATGAAAATGGTGGAGTAGTTAATTTTGGCGATGCACTTAATATCTCACCAAAGAGTACTTCAAAGTCTGTGTCAGGATCTGGTGGCGGAAACTCAGGAGACTTCACGATCGTAAATAACGGCATTAATATGAATAACGTAGCAGATCCAGATGTTGTCGATCAAAACTTAGCTGGTAATGTGTAAGAAAGAGAAGTTTCACATTAATTCTTCTCAATTTTTCATCACAAAATAAGAACCAAAAAAAACCCTTACTTAGTAAGGGTTTTTAGTATTATATGTATGGTGACTCGTATTGGACTTGAACCAACGACCCCTTGCCTGTCAAGCAAGTGCTCTCCCACTGAGCTAACGAGTCAATTCGAATAAAATAATAATATACTTTTACAGAAAGTTTGTCAAGCTGAAAAGTCGTGGACTATATGTTCTAGGAAATTTACCAAAAGAAAGATGACTCCTTAAAAACTAAACTCTTCACAACAGGCAACAACCTTATATAATGTGAAGACATCTCTGATATACATTTTCCAGAGATGTCTCACCTTTTTATGTACATTTGCTTACTCATCATAGGTATAACGGACAATATATTTTTCTTCAGCTAATTTTTTAATTTCTACCCAGGGAGGTAATTCATATCCTCCACGCCAATTTTCTTCTAGCTTTGCCTTTAAACAGCTTGCTTGGAATTTTGAACGAAATATTTGTTTCCAATACACCCAACGTGTAGTCTTCACCTAAATTCCTCCCCACTAAAGATATCCATATTATTACCATTTTCAATATTTTAAACATCAAAAAGGAAGTGATTTCTCACTTCCTACTAATCGGAATTAAACTACTCAGCTAACCAATTAGCCGATTCGCTCCTCTAAATCTCGTCTTTTAATCTCATCTTCTCTTAATTTTTCTTGTCGGTCCCGAATTCGATGAGCCAATCGACTAGAAGCATTTGCTGCAATACTACAAATCAAGTCATCAAGAAACGTATTTATTTGATCTCCTTTTGTGTCTAGTTCTCTAATTATCCCTGTCTTTTCTTTATCCAAAAAACCAAAGGTAGTAACGGCAATACTTCCGTAGCCAAAAACACTACCGAGGGCAATCGTTTCATCAACACCAATAGTCCTTCATCCATCTCAACTATTGATTGTAATGGCTCTGATAGTTTCCCTTGCTCTGCTAACTTATCTAACTCAACCCCTACTAAAATAGCATGCTGTATTCTCTTTTTTCTAAAACTCGATCAACACTTTCAATACATTCTTCTATTGTTAATGTATCAGTATATTGAACTTGCATTTATAAACGATTTCCGCTATGTCAATAATTTGTACACCGCGTTCTATAAGTAAAGCCCTTGCTGCTTTTTCAACGATATGACAATGTACAGGTTCTTTATATTTCATCTTTTACCCCTCCTGGTTTCGTTAGTAAAGCACCTCCTCATTTTACCATATATCCTATTTTTCTTCATTTTTTGCCTTTCTTAAAAGGAAATGCTTCGTTTTCCAAAAAGAAAAGTGGTATATTATATACATGACCACTTAAGGAAGCGCTAACATAGGAGGGGTTTTGTTGACTTTTAAAGGAACTATATTTGATGATTATCTGGAAAGTCGTTTTTTAAAAGAAAAAATTGGCTTTAAGACATTCTTGCCAGCAAATTATTCGCCTCTGTATACATACCAACTGCTGATTGCTCAAGATGGAGATGACTACTTTTTAAAAGGGAAACTAGCTTCTACTGCAAGTGAACTTCTCGAGCAAAGAGAAATCAACAATTGTATTTTGGTCATGATCCCGTATCAGTCAGTAGAGGATCGTTATAAGAACTATCACCCAAATGGTTCCGAGAACCAAAACTATATTCGCTTCTTAGCTGAAGAATTAATTCCATATCTTGAAAAGCAGTATCATACGTTTGAGCTTGCTAGCGGGCGTACATTAATGGGGGATTCGTTAGGGGCGACCGTAAGTTTGCACGCTGCAATGGAATATCCTTATACATTTGGTCAAGTCATTGCTCAGTCACCTTTCATTGCCCAAAAAACAATGGATTACTTAACCA
Source organism: Anaerobacillus sp. CMMVII (assembly GCF_025377685.1). Taxonomy (NCBI): domain Bacteria; kingdom Bacillati; phylum Bacillota; class Bacilli; order Caryophanales; family Bacillaceae; genus Anaerobacillus; species Anaerobacillus sp. CMMVII. The sequence continues at coordinate 24,145 of NZ_JACEHK010000018.1, forward strand.
ATTTTAAAAAGCCTGAACTACTACGGCTATACCATTCCATAGGTGATCAGGAAAAAGAAGTAACGACTACCGATGGAAAGATCATTGATTTTTAACAGTAAATCGCACATTCAATGAGTTGGTTAAAGAAAAAGGAATTGACTCCTGTTATGAAGAATTTAATGGTAATCATACATGGACATACTGGCAACAAAATTTAAAAAGTGCACTTATTTGGGCCTTAAAATAGTTAGTTTTTAGAAAAACAGCCAACATGTTCGTTGTTTTTCTTACATAAAGGCTGTTTTCGCAAAGTTTGTTGCTTTCGTAAAAATCCTAAGAATTCACCACTATTTAGTAAGTATTGCTCTTTTCTTAATTAATTTATTGGGTGATATCTTCATCTAAGGTATTTTTTCGATTATTTTAGAGTAAAAAAGCACAATGTTTACGAAAAGAGCCTACATAAAAAAAATTAGGAGGGAATTATTTTGAAATACGGAATAGCAATTTTTCCATCAAAACAATTACAGGATATGGCAAACTCATTAAGAGCGCGGTATGATTCTCATTATGCGCTAATCCCACCACACATTACCTTAAAAGAAGCCTTTGAGACGGAAAATGTAAAAGAACTTGCCAAAGAAATCAAAAATGTTTGTCAGGAAATTAATCCATTTCCATTACATGTTTATAAGTATAGTTCTTTTAATCCCGTAAGTAACACTATTTACATGGGCATTGAAGAAAATCATGAGCTTACACGCCTCCAAGAAAAGTTAAATTCTGGTTTTTTGAACAAGTACAAAAATATCAATTCGTACCACACATTACAGTTGGTCAAGATTTAGATGATGATGAGTTTCACGATGTCTTAGGGCGACTTCGTATGAAAACGATTAACCATGAAGAGATTTGTGACCGTATTCAACTTTTATACCAATTAGACAACGGATCATGGACAGTTTACGAAACGTTTTTATTAGGAAAGGAATGCTAATTTAAAATGGAAGTGTTCGTAGTAAACAATGAAAGTCAATTAAGAGACGCATATTCTGTTCGGGTAAAAGTTTTTGTAGATGAACAGCAAGTTCCACCAGAAGAAGAAATCGATGACTTTGAGGCATCATCTACTCACTTTGTCGTTTACGACAAGGGTAAGCCAATTGGTGCAGGTCGTTTGCGAGAACTGGATGGGTATGCGAAAGTAGAACGAATTTGTATTGATAAGGAATACCGTTCGTTGGGGATTGGGAAACTTCTTATGGAAGCGATTGAAAAAGAAGCTAAACAACAGGGTTTTTGTAAGTTTAAACTTAATGCTCAGATCCAGGCCACAGATTTTTACAGAAAATTAGGCTATGAGGTTTGCTCGGATGAATTTCTTGATGCAGGTATCCCACATGTAACTATGAAAAAAATATAATTTCCAAAAAAGCGATTAAGTGATACTTATCGCTTTTTTCTTTTGTGCATGATTTTCTCAATCTCTAGCAATAATATAGTTACTATACAATGATCGCAAAATTCGTTTAATGATCCTCTTTATGAAAGGGTTTTTTACCATGAATAAAAGGAAAATTATTATTTTTTCAGTTTCATTTGGCAATGGTCATAATCAAGTTTCTAAGGTCCTCTTAAGTCATCTAAGAGCGAAAAATTTTGATGTAGAAATCATCGACACCTTTGATGCTATCAATAAGTTATTCCACAAGGTTGTCTTGGATAGTTATTTACAACTCATACGTTATCGTCCTAGCGTTTGGGGGAAACTTTATCAATATTCTGAAGACAATCCAAACTCTTTATTATTAAAACAATTTAATGCGTTCTTAACTAATAAGCTTTATCGAACACTACAAGAAAAGCAAACAGCAATGATTATTACAACGCATCCAATAGCGACTACTTTACTTGCAAATGTCATTCGCAAAAAGAAGCTTACTGTAAAGTTATATGCGCTACTTACCGATTTTGCCGTTCATCCCATGTCAATACATGAAGAAGTGACAGGTTATTTTATTGCCTCTGAACATTTACGTTATTATGCTTCGATGTACAAGATTGATGAAGGACGATTTTATCCAACAGGTATTCCTACTACTAAAGCTAAAGTGGATCAATTTTCAAAAACAGAATTACGTAAAAAGTTACATTTAGATAAAGGGATGAAAACAGTCTTGGTTGCTGGAGGCGGGGTTGGTCTTGCAAAATTCACAAAGATTTTAACTGGCCTAGAACAATTTGAAGATAAATTACAAATTATTTGTGTGACAGGCGAAAATAAACGGGCCAAAGCAAAGATTGAACGTTACCAAAGTAAACATCAAATCCGTGTTCTAGGTTTTACAAATTTATTTATGGAATATCTAAAAGCTAGTGATGTCATTTTATCAAAAGCTGGTGGTGTTACAATGTCAGAAGCGTTGGTTTGTGAAACACCAATTATTATTTTTCAGCCTCTACCAGGACAAGAAGAACAAAACAGTCAATTTTTAATGAACTATGGTGCGGCAATAAAAGCGGAAATTGTAGAGGAAATCCCAGTATTATTAGAAAGGATTATTTTTAATGATCATTATCATAGCTTAATGACAGAAAATGCTACAAAACTAAAACAGCCTGAAGCTGCTAGTAACATTGCCACTATCATTTACAGTGACTGTTTTGAGAACAGAATAACTCAAGAGCTTATTCGATAGCTAAACTAAGAAAAGCGCAAACGCCCTGTTAAGCCCCGACTAGCAAATGTTCTTCGAGAAAAAAGTGTGCTCTTTCACTTTTATTCTCGAAGGTTATTTGACCTCGAGGGGCTGGGCGGTGGAGCTAGACAGTTATTACGTTGAAATTTTATACATTCTTATCTTTAAAAAAAATAGAGGGGACTTCCCCTCTATACTATCTCATCAATAAACTTACCCTTCTCTGCATTTAGTTGTCGAGATTGATTTTTATTTTTCTTTGTATTCACTTGTGTTTGCCTGCTAGATTTTTTTTCAAGAGGTCCTTGAAACTCCCCTTCTATTACCGGTGAAATATGCTTTACGCTAGACTTCTTTTCAAGTAAACGGTTTCCATACTGTAAAAATTGTGGATCTCCTACAGGTGGGATGTATCCCATTTCCATCACCCCTAATTTAGACTCCTATCATTTACCAAATACCCGATTATTCACTCATTAAAACTAGTGGATCTCTACTTATACGAATTAGATCTATACAAAAACTTACATTATATTTATGCTATTCTCTCTTACATGTTTCTTATTTTTTTGCTATAGTTGTTTTTTAGTAGTTTTATTTTCAGTGGAGGTTTCCATGCAAATAGCCTTTATAATGAAAAAATAATAAACTTAACAACCATAGCTCGTGCAGATTTACAAAAATATGCACTTGCAAGCCAACGTGGTGAACTTTCATGTCCGAGTTGTCGGCAGACCTTAAAACTTAAAATAAGCATATATCTCCCACCCATATTTATTCACCCTTCTCAAACATTCAATTGTAATGAGACAATTGCTGCATTAGAAAAAACACTAAATTCACACGAAGCAACAACGATTGGCAGCTTTAACCTCCCCGTGAAACGGGAGATCAATGGTCAAACGGCTACTTTACAAAAAACTTCAACATCCCTAGATTGTTGGCAGGAACCTTATGAAGTTAAAAGTATTCCACCCTTTAAACCACTTCCAAGGACTAGTAGAATGCACCCTAATTACCAGTTAGATGAAAGTCAGTGGGATGCCGTGTCAACTACAGAAGGCCCATTACTTGTACTTGCGGGGGCAGGAAGTGGAAAAACGAGAGTGCTTACGAGTCGAACAGCTTATATGTTAACCGAAAAAGCGATTGCTGCTAATCGTTTACTTTTAGTGACATTTACAACCAAGGCTGCAAAAGAAATGAAAAATCGTATGCGCTTCTTTAAAGATATATCTAAAACCGACTTAAACACTTTAGTGGTTGGAACTTTTCATAGTGTTTTTTACAAAATGCTCATGCACCACCAGCCATCTCAATGGCAACCTAACAAACTTATGAAATGGGATTGGCAAAGAGAGCAAATCATTAAAAAAGCCTCAGGGGAACTAGGAATTGATGAAAAAGAGTTTGCTTTTGACCAAGCACTCTCTCAAATAAGCTATTGGAAAAACCATTTACTAATGCCTTCGGAAATCAAAACAAACAACGATTGGGAAGAACTAGTAAAATCTTTATATCAGCATTATGAGCAAACAAAGCTTGAATCTCAGCAATTCGACTTTGATGATATGTTACTTGGTTGTTATCAACTCTTAGAAGAAAATCAAGGGCTTCTTGAAAAGTACCAAGAACGTTTTTCTTACATTTTAGTAGATGAGTTCCAAGATATTAATAAAGTTCAATATAAAATCGTTACGATGCTAGCTAAAAAGTCAAAAAATCTTTGTGTCGTTGGGGATGATGATCAATCCATTTATAGCTTTAGGGGAAGTGATCCGTCCTACATATTAAACTTCCAACAAGAGTTTCCTAATCCGAAAATTGTTACACTTAACTACAATTATCGTTCGAATCACGCGATTGTCTCTAGTGGAAAAAACGTAATCTCTCAAAATAAAAACCGGAGAGATAAATCCATCTTGGCTGTAAGGGAGAATGGAAATCCCCCACTACAATTTTTTCCTTATGATGAAGAAGAAGAAGCTACAATGATTGTCACAGATATTAAGGAGAAAATTGAAAATGGTGCAACACCTAACGATTTTGCCGTTCTCTTTCGAACTAACTCATCTTCTAGGGCTATCTTTGAACGCCTCGTTGCCTCAAGCTTACCTTTTCACATTGAGCAAGATGGTGAATCCTTCTACTTACGTCGAACTGTTCGAAAAGCATTAGCCTATTTAAAACTTGCTTATCATCCTGATGACCAAGAAGCAATTAAAGAACTATTAGGTGCATTATTTATTAAACAATCGAGTTTAAGAGATCTCAAGGCATTCTCCATCTTACATGATTGCTCCTTATTAGAAGCCCTAGCAAAGCTCACTGATATTCATCCTTTTCAACAAAAAAAGCTTAAAAAACTAATTCCCTTATTTAAGCAACTTCGGCAGTTTTCACCAAGGGAGGCTCTCGAGTGGGTTGAAAAGGAAATGGGATTGAACGAATATGTAAAAAAACATGGTAATGAGGGGAATGTTATTGATAAAGGCTCTGATGATCTACGGGACTTAAAAGTTGCAGCTGCAAGTCATGAGCGTATAAGCGATTTTCTCCAACACGTTGATCATATTATTGAAAAAGCAAAAGAGTTTAAGGGACAACCAGAAACAGAAACTAGTATTAAATTAATGACTGTTCATCGAGCTAAAGGATTAGAATTTAAAACCGTATACATTCTTAGTGTTGTTGAGGGAGGGTTCCCTCACGATTACTCTCTAGAATCACTTCGTGAAGGTGACCTTGCACCCTTAGAAGAAGAACGGAGACTAATGTATGTGGCCATTACGAGGGCTATGGAGGGCTTGTATCTCTCTATTCCACAGAATAGACGCGGTAAAAAAGCACATCCATCACGCTTTATTCGTGAGATGAATACGATGAAGTTATAAGAAAAGCGCACAGCCCCTAGGAAAAAGCGTAGTCCTTTTTCCAGCCTACCTGTAACAAGCAAAATGTTCTTCGAGACAAGTGTGCTCTTTCACTTTTATTCAAGTACTAAAACCTGTTAGACTTTCTCAGCTTTAAAAAAGCCCCTTCACATGAAGGGGTTCTTTTCTTGAGCAAAGCATTTTGTTTATTCTTTCGTATTAACATCTTCAGAAAGTGGTTCTCTTCTAATAAACATAAGCTTATCCCATGCTAGTAAAGGATGTGCTTTACGTGGTTCTTCTTTTGGCAATTCTTTTTGACTACTTTTTCAGATTTGTTTACCTTTTTTCTTTTCATAATAATAATATCCTCCTTCATGACTTCTAACCATTTTATAACCTATTCCAATATTAGCCTATGCCTTTTCATCTTCTTTGTGTGGGCGTTTGTCTCTCATCTCCCCACTAGAAACCTCGAAAAGGAAATTTTTTAAAACAGTAGGTTCTTGTGAACACATTTTCTTTTCGCTTCCATACTCTAGTTAATAGGAAAGATTTCTTTATCTAAGAAGTAACAGTAATAAACCTTTGATAAGAGGTGAATAAGATGGATAAACGCAAAAAGGTAACACCTGTGGGGCCTACTAATAAGAAGCGTGTAAATAATACATCTCAAGTCCATGTAGTTTCCTCCGGATACAAAGCGAAAAAAGCCTCTGGTGGTTGTGGGTCTTGCGGACAAAAAAGAATAAAATAGGCTGAACTCCCAAGAATGATTGATTTTAAAAAAGCTAGTCTCGGGAGCTACATTAGTAGGATGTAAACGTAGAAATATGGATAATTAACCATAGGCCATCATGTTTACGAAAAGAGCCAATGAATAAATGACAAAAAAACAGTAAGACGCGACTGCTCAGCTACGCATCTTACTGTTTTTTATTATGTTTCTTCATCTTTACTTTGCTGTTTTAACGTACGCAAAAACCATGAATCGGTCGGATCTGCTTCCTTTTTGATCTGTGTATTTGCTTTTTTAGGTTTGAATATATTATTTTCTCGTTCAGCTAATTCCACTTTTTCCCGGAGCTTCATAACTTCTTCTTCTTGGTGATCTAACGTTTTTTGAAGACTGGAATTCTCAAGCTTTATAAGTTCATTTTCATCTGTCAAGAGACTATTTTCTATTCGTAACTGATTGAGTTGCTCTTCTAACTGCACGTACTTATCACCGAATTGTGTATTTTCTACTCTTAATAACTCAACTTGTGCTTCTAACTCTGTTTTCTGTTCCTTCAATTGTAAGATATCCGCTTCTTTCTCTACTAAGTTCACCCTTAGTACTTCAATCTCATTAGTTAATTCATCAAATTGATTATAATGGTAGTTATTTTGATATTTGGTTACGATTTGCTTATAACGTGCAAGTTCAGCTTGCAAATGAATAATCTTCTGTTTCAGTTGTACATTATCTAATTTCCGTGACGATCTTATTCTCTCCTCAATTGACATCCCACTCTCTCCTTTCTGGATTTTATTTACTGTTATCATATATATGTTACTCCTGCCTATTTTTGTATTATTTTTTGAAAAGACCCTATTTTATATCGGAACATACGCACACATCTAAGTAAAATACATAGTATGAATTAGTCAAGTATTACTACCTATTTTTGAAAGGAGATTAACGATATATGTCTAAGGAAAGAGAAAGACTATGTATTCGCGTGGATAAAGTGTATGACTGGGTAACAAGAGAAATTCATAAAGATTTCTGCTTTGAAGGTCCAGAAGGTTTAGCAAAATTAGGTTTTTCTAAAGGTGACCATAACAAATACCCAGGATTTGACCCTTGTAGTTTCTTCGGGGACGATGCAACTTTAGAAGTAAAATGTTTCCCAACAGATTCTGATGGAAACAAAATCGATGTAGACAAAATAAAAGTTGCTCAAGTAGGTGAGCGTCAAGATGTATTTGTTGATGAACTTGACACAACATTACAACTAGTACGACTTAAAACTACTGGTCACTTCGTTATCCAAGTAACAGGTATCGATTGTGGCAAAGTACGCGGGGTATTAACTTCACAACCAATTCCGTTCTGCATCATAGATAAATATTTATTATGCGCCCCAGACGGTACTGATATCAATGCTCATGTATATTACTTTGAGTGTGAAGGAACATTATCTTGCGAAGATGGAGAGTTTGAACAACTTGCCGTAACGTTATTACTATGCCAATCAGTTCAAGTTGAAGCAGAGGTAAAAGTGGAGGTTGAAGGACGAATTTGCAAGCCTCGTGAAGAGATTATTGCACCGATTTCGGTTTGTCCGGATATCACATTCCCACCACAATGCCCGGAAATTTTTCCGCCACGACACTGCTAACTTCTTGAAGCATTAAGTAAGCTAGATCTGCCAAATCTAGCTTACTTTTTTTATTTGAATGCTTTTCTGTTTCCCTTTTGGAAAATTGACTTTCAATACGGACAGGACATTGTGCATACATATTAATAAGACGATCGATAGGAGGTTTGAGAGATGAATGAATTAAATAAACGAAAAAAACAACCTGCAAACTCAACAGAACTTAGGCAAAAAGTCATTTATTATCAATCCGAAGCTGCAAAATATAAATTTCTCTCTGAAAATACGAACTACTAATTTCACAAGCCTTACTAAATAAAAATATTGAGGAAGAGGAACCTTCCGAACAAAAAAATGAAACAAAAATAGACTGCACTGCCTATTTTAATTATTCTTTAATCCATGACCAAAATGATGATCTTCCTTTTATCTATGGCAGTTTTGTCTTAAAAATACCGGAGATACTGTTTTATCAATGCCAATCATTTGTCTAAAAGTTAATGAACCAAAACAGACTTTAATCGGTGGGAAAATTGGCGAACTGGACGGTGCTACTGATAAACTTATTAGCTCTTTGAAGAATGGAATTATCTTCATCCTGAATGGCGACAAAAATGGGTTGATCAAGGTGAACTATGGCTCAAACCGAAGAATTCTTCAGAAATTCGCCCGGGCGAAAAACTTGTCTTTTCAGGATTTGACATTACTTTTAAAGAAGGCATCTCTTTAGTACCATTGCTTGTAGAAGGTTTTTGTTACTTTCAGCAAATTAAAACGGAGTTAAGTCTTTAAATAGTATATCAATTACACTTTAAGCTAATACCGCTCCTTTATTTCAACTTGATTTTGTCACTCTTACCCCTAGCAAACATAAGATAGTATCATTAGAAGCGCTTCTAAAAATTGGGGGTTACAGCTATGGATAACAAACCAGAACCGTTGGTCAGTATTGTCATTCCCTGTTACAATTATGGACGTTATCTGAAAGACGCTATTGACTCAGCATTAAAGCAAACTTATCATAACATTGAGGTTATTGTAGTCAATGACGCTTCGACTGATGAGTTTACTATTGAAAAACTAAGGGAGTTTGAAAAACAAGAAAACATAACTGTCATTCATCACAAACAAAATAAAGGATTACCTGCTGCTAGAAATACTGCAATAAAAGCAGCTTCAGGAAAATACATTCTACCTTTAGATGCCGATGATACAATTGAGCCAACCACTGTTGAAAAAGCCGCAAAAATACTTGAGGAACAAAAAAACGTTGGGATTGTTTCACTTGGGATGAGATTTTTTGGAGATGTTAATTTCATACACATACCACCAAAATTTGATTTTCTTACATTGCTTCACCGAATATCATAAGTGTAACATCATTATTTAGCAAAGAAGCTTGGACTCAGGTTGGTGGATATAACGAACAGCTAGTACACGGATATGAAGATTGGGAGTTCTGGATTAATATTACCAAACACGGTTGGAATGTATATGGTCTTGATGAGCCACTCTTCAACTACCGAAAACATGGAAAAAGCATGATTGATAGTGCAGTAAAAAAACACGCATTTATTGTCAATCAAATAAAACAGCTACACAAAGAGTTATATAGCCCTATTTATATTAACCAAATCAAGCGGAACCGATCTAGGGAAAAGCAACGGAATCAGTCACCCTCAAGGGCTTTCCCGTTTCGTAACAACACGAAAAAATAATGTTATCACTCAAAAAGCAGTACAGACCGTGCAAAAGTTTAACTAGAAAGCTACTTTGTATATGCGTCTTGCCGCTTTTCGACGAACAAGCATAGCTGCGCAAGTCCACAGCCTGCATGTTTATTTTTAGCTAGGATAAACTCTTCAGAACCATGAGCTGTAAGAAAAGCTCATGCGCCCTGGGTAGCCCCGACAAGCAAATGTTCTTCGAGAAAAAAGTGTGCTCTTTCATTTTATTCTCGAAGAACATTTGACCTCGAGGGGCTTAACAGCTGCTCCTGCGATTACTCGTCGCAAGGCAGCTAGGAGCGCATTCAGGCAGCAGCCTCGCTGAAGCTAGACAATAACTACTAAAAACGGTTAGCTTTCTTAACTTTTAAAAAAGGTCTCCGAAGTTTGGAGACCCTTTTATGTTATTTTAGTTAATAAATTTACTCGCTACCATTTCAATGAGTGAAGCTATTCCTGCAATTGCTAAAATAAGAACTACATATCCTATAACAACCGGAAACAAGCTATACATGACAACTAAGAAAATTGAAGCCCAAACGCCTACACACCAGTAACAGCTCAAAAGTTCGCCAATCCAGAATTTAATTCCCTCACCCTTAATATGCAAATAGGTGACAACCTTCCCTTCCTCATCCGTTTCCTCTATCATTTCATGAAAGGGTTTTCTGAGAAAGAACGTAATGGTATCGAACACTATTAATCGTGTAATTCGAAATGAAGCAAGACTAAGTAGAAAAATTCGAACATTGTCATGGAAATCAAAACGATTACCACCTTTTTAGTTTTTCTTTAAGGAATTTCATAATTCATTATTTTCGCTACTAAGTTCTAAATGTAGTTATGTAAAAAACATTTTTAACTACATTTAGCTTGATATAGCTCGGTTAAGAAGATTATGAAATTTTACTCACGTATAGAGATAATTGCTAACGTTCTATTTGATTGTATTCATATAATTTTAATATAGGGGGAGGAAGATCAAACCACGACTTCCTCCCTTAGGTGAATTTTATTACCAAGCGTAAGCTGTGCCAACGATTACTAATAAAATGAACAGCACTAAGATTAGTGCAAATCCACTATATGCTGGATATCCCATTTTGTTCACCTCCATCTATAAAGAGAGGCCGGCCCCCTACTACCATACATATGTAATTCCGTTCATTTTGGTTAGACATATTTCCCTTTTTTATTGGCCATTTTCGTAAACCAAAGCGATCATTAAATACTGAAATAGCTACAAAACAAGCCATCTAAACAAAAAGACGAGGATTACGTAAAATACGTTCCTCGCCCTTTTGTCTGTATTAGTTTTTCATTAATCCAATGATATTGTAGCCACCATCTACATGTAAAAGTTCTCCAGTAATTCCACGTGACATATCACTCATTAAGAAGAGCGCTGTATCACCTACTTCTTCTTGAGTAACTGCTCTACGAAGTGGTGCATTTGTTTCAAATTCTTTCATAACTTCATTGAAGTCTGAAATTCCTTTTGCTGCTAATGTTCGTATCGGTCCTGCAGAAATTGCATTAACTCGGATGCCCTCTTGGCCAAGATCGTTGGCTAAGTATTTAACACTTGCATCTAATGCAGCTTTTGCCACTCCCATGACATTATAATGTTTTACAACACGCTCGCCGCCTAAATAAGTTAGTGTAACAATACTGCCGCCCTCAGTCATTAAACATCTCGCTTCTTTTACAACTGCAGTTAATGAGTATGCACTAATGTTTTGCGCTAGTAAAAAGCCTTCACGAGTAGTAGATAAATACTCTCCTTCTAACTCATCCTTATTAGCAAATGCGATACAGTGTGCAACACCATGAATAACTCCAACTTCTTCTTTTATTGTTTGAAACGTTTTTGTTATCTCTTCATCACTTGAGATATCACAAGGCAGGACCAAAAAATCTTTTCTCTCTAATGTTTCCGCTAAATCTCTAACGTTTTTTTCCAGACGCTCACCTGCGTATGTAAATATTAATCTAGCACCTGCCTTAGATAAAGATTGGGCAATTCCCCAGGCAATACTACGTTTATTAGCAACTCCCATAACTACGAATGTACGATTTTCTAACGATAATTTCATCAAAAAATCCTCCTTTTATTTAAAAATAATAGTTGTTATTAGTACTTGGTCCTAACAATTATAGCATGGACATCCAAATAAGAAAAGCAATGTTTTTTATACACTCTGCTGCGTTGTCATCGTAAAAGGATAAGCACCATAGGGCTTATCCTTTACTCGTTTTGATATTTCGTTTAACATAATGACAATGGGGACATTCAAAAATGACATTTTGGTTTGATTGAGCGATCAAGACATGTTCAATTACTTCTTTTCTATTACAACTAGGACAAATGATTTCTATATTCACAATTCTTCACCTCAGCTGTAGTTTAGCCTTTTTTATTACTCATATTCTCTGTAGGGAACTACTATTGTTGGCAACGTTGTCCCTCTAGTTCCGCGAGTATCTATATTTTCATTTCTTCCGGAAAAGCCACAATAAAACTGCCCTTTGTCGCTGTAGCGATTTCTCTTGGTAATCTTTCTAAATAGGGATGCCAAGCGATAGTGCCTCGGCGGGCACTTATTATGACAATTAGATCATCGTCTTTAAAGCGATGAAAATAATTATTTTCAAGCTCTATCCATTTTTCAACTGTCTCCAAAGTCATACTTACATCCGGTTTTTCTTCACCCAATAGTTTTTGATAGTAATTTTGATCGCCCTTTATGACAATACCTAACATAGTTGCACCTAATTGATTGGCAAGCTTTTTTACGACTCGTATGGTATCTTTAAATCCCGGTTTTCTTGCAACCATTGGAGGAAGGATAACGACCATGCGCTTCGTTGTATTCAGAGGATGCGTTAATTTCGTAACAAGGATCATTTGATTTGTTTGATCTAAGACTTGATCAATTACGCCTCCTAATATTTTCTGAGAGGTAGATAATTTACCGTTCCACCCAATAATCACAGTTGAAATCCTCGTATCGGTTATTGCCCTTATTATCCCTGACGCTGGATTATGGTCAACTCTAGTCAAAAGACGAATTGGAATATCTGCTCCAGATGCGTACATCACTGCATGCCCAAGCATTTTTTCTGCTTCAGCTACTTTGCCTGCTTCCTCTCCATTGTTTGCTCTAACAACCGAAATAGGATAAAGCGGTTCTGTTGAAGTAGGCGTTTTAATGACAAAGGCCAAATCCAATAGCGACTCGATTGTTTTTGGATTTGCTAAAGGAATTAAGATACGTTCTGGTGCTTGTGTTCTTTCATATGGAAGTTCTTCTTCAATTTCAGCAACCCTTCGACTATATTTTTCAACCATGTATGGTCCGATTAAACATGTAACCAAGATCATAACAATAACTCCATTTACGATGGCTAAATGAAATAAACCAAGTTCATAACCTACTAGCGTTGCAGCTAAAGTGGCTGCAGCTTGAGGAATTGTTAACCCATACATTAATTTTACTTCTGCATCCGAATAATGATAAATTTTTGCAGAAATCCACGCTGCGAGGCCTTTTCCTATGTTAACTAACAAAACAATAGAAAAAGCAAATAATAATGCAGATGGTTGTTCAATCAGAACACGAAAATCCACTAACATTCCAACCGATAATAGAAAAAAAGGTATAAATAAGGCATTTCCTACAAATTTTATTCTATTCATTAATGGCCCTTGCTCAAATATCAAACGATTTAATGCAAGGCCAGCTAAAAATGCACCAATGATTGGTTGTACTCCAGCTACAGTCGCTAAAAACGCACAAACAAATAGAATAGACATAACGAACAAATAATCCATCGATCCATGACTGCTGATGTTACGGAAAAATACTTTCCCAATAATTGGTACGCAAAATAATACAATTAAAACAAACAGCGTTAGTGAAATTGCTAACTGTACCCAATACATTGCTGTAATATCTCCCTGCTTCATACCAGCAATAACAGCTAATACAAGAAGGGCCAACGTATCAGTCATTATTAAACCACCTACAGCAGTTGTAACAGCCTTATTTTTTGCTACCCCAAGTCGGCTAGCAATTGGATAGGCAAGTAATGTATGAGACCCTAAAATAGATCCTAGTAAAATTGCGGCAGGTATTGAGTATTGTAAAGACAGCGCTAATCCGAATCCTAGAATAAAAGGTATATGAAATGATAATAATCCGAAAATAAGGCTACGATTACGATACTTCTTAAAGCCGTCTAAATCAATTTCCAAACCAGCAATAAAAATAATGTATAAGAGACCTACAGTACCTAATAATACAATCGTTGGGTCACGATCTAACACCCCAAGTCCATTGGGACCAACAATAATTCCAGCAATAATTAAACCAATAATTCCGGGAATTCTTAATCTGTTCATAACTAATGGGGCTAATAAGAAGATCAACATTGCTAAAGCAAAAATGAGCACTGGATCAGTAACAGGTAATTCAATAGAAAACAATACCTCACACACCTTTGTTTTTTATTACATATTTTTTCTGGCTTATTTATTATCAAAAGCTTCACGCAAAGCGTGAAGAACCAAGCATTCGCTTGGTTACGACCTAAAAGCTAATAGCAACAATCTTTTAGAAAAGAGAGCAATTAAAAAATAATTAACAATCATAAAATAACAGGATAATGTTGTCAATTAAGCTAGCTTATAACCTCTATCATAAATACTTTATGAAGATGGTTGTTTGTATTATCACTAATTATGAGAAAAGTATAGGTTTTCTCATAATCTGAAATGCTATAAATGCATTTTGCATTAAACTATTTAGAAAGATGGTGATCTCTATGTACGATATAATTGGTGATATTCACGGATGCTACAATGAATTTAAAGACCTTACCGAAAAGCTAGGTTATAATTGGTCAGAAGGATATCCAATTCATCCAGATGGTCGAAAATTAGCATTTGTAGGTGATTTGACAGACCGCGGTCCATATTCACTAAAGGTTATCGAGATTGTTTATGAGATTGTAAAAAAAGGGTTGGCCTATTATACCCCTGGCAATCATTGTGATAAGTTGTACCGGTATTTCTTAGGGCGTAAAGTCCAAGAAACACATGGATTAGAAACCACTGTAGCTGAATTGAAGGCACTTACTAAACAACAGTATGCACTAATCCGTTCTAAATATATGGAGCTATATGAAAATGCACCATTATATTTAACATTAGCAGAAAAAAAATTGGTGATTGCCCATGCAGGAATAAGGTCTGATTACATTGGTAGAACAGATAAAAGAGTGAAGACATTCGTTCTATATGGGGATATTACGGGTGAGAAAAATCCAGATGGCTCCCCTGTTCGTCGTGACTGGGCAAAAAATTATACCGGAAAAAAGTCATTCATTGTTTACGGACATACACCTGTAAAGGAAGCACGCCTAATCAACGAAACCATCAACATTGATACTGGCTGTGTTTTCGGCGGTAAATTAACGGCGTTTCGTTACCCAGAAAAAGAAACTGTCTCGGTTTCATCGCAACAACCCTTTGTACCAGAAAAATTCCGCTCGTTTGATGACTAGATTCAGTCTTAGACCTCACATTAACCTATTTATATACTTAAGGAGTCGACTATATGAAAATACTAATTAAAGTTTTCGTGTTAATCTTTTTTGCACTCGGAGTAACAGCTTGCGGTAGTGAAACAAAAATTAATCCAAATAGTGATGAAAGCAAATTAATTATTGATGAAGAGCGAACATTGGTGACGTTATATGTCTTATTAGAAAATGAAAATCGTAAAAAAGCAGGACCTTTTTATGCTAAATTTATTATTTATGATGAGACATTACAGGATGCAATAGGAGCTGAAGTTGTTGATTTTACCGCGGAAGATGGGAAAAAGCAACCCTTCTTTATTGATGGAAGTAATAGTTTTTTTCTTTCTGAGTCATTTTATTATGAGGCTGAACTTGATAACGAGGAACTTGTAAACATGGTTGAAGTCGTTATAAGCGATGAAAATGAAATGGAAATACTTCAATTTCTAATTTCAAATATTGAAAAATACGAAGCACCTTAAATTGCTTCGTATTTTTAATTTACACGGAGTTTGCTGTTCTATTTAGGAGTGAATAACATGAAACTCTAAGAGCTCAGGGCACCTCGTCTACTTACAAATGTATAACAAAAAAATAATATCTAGTTACGACTACTTCAATTTGTTTGAATACCCACACATTGTTTACGAACAACCCATTATTTTCAGCATATCCTCGGGTGGAGCAATAGTAAAGGACATGTTTTGCTCAATAATAGGATGATAAAATTGTAAATGATAACTATGAAGGGCCTGCCGTTGTATTTTCGTCATCTCTCCCCCATAAAGATCATCACCAAGCAACGGATGCCCTAGGTAAGCCATATGAACACGTATCTGATGAGTTCTACCTGTTTTTAAAGTAAGCCTTACAACTGTCTCTTCATCCAAATATTGTACAACTTCATAGCTCGTGAATGCCTCCTGACCATCTGTACGTACTTCCCTTTCAATGATGCTATCTTCCTTTCGGCCAATTGGGGCATTAATAAAGCCGTTGGTCTCTAGCAAATGACCATGAACAATAGCCATATATGTCCGTTTTACATTCCCTGATTTTTGCTGTTTCGAAAATAAGTCATGAGCATAACGATGTTTGGCAACAATGAGTAGCCCTGATGTATCACGATCAAGGCGATTTACCGCGTGAAACGTACAAGGAATGTTGTTTAGGTCATAGTGAAAGAGGACGGCATTTGCTAGAGACCTATCAGGATGATAAATAGATGGTATCGTTGGTAAACTAGCCTGTTTGTTTATAACCAAAATATGTTCATCTTCGTAAATAATATGTAAAGGTAGCTCTATTGACCGTAAGCCACCGCTGCGTTCTTCAGGACCAAAAACAACAGTTACTTTATCGCCTTCCTGTAAAACTGAACGAACCGTTACTGGAACATCATTAACTAATAAAGATCCATTTCGTTTTACTTCCGTTAATCCTTGCCGAGAGAAATTCTTTTCTACACGTAAATAGTCTCTCAATAAACAATTATGAAATGTTTTTTGAACAATCCACTGAAGTGTAATTCCCTGCATTATCCTTACCTTCTTCATTCTTATTTTATGAACGACTCTTTCACCCTTTTCCAAAATGGAAAAGGTCTAAATCTCGCAAATTTTATTTTATCTTCAGCTACCCGACATTGTATTGACTTCACACTTTTTTCAACCATTGAAAGGTGATCGATCGTTATATGAAAATCGACATCGTTAAGTGGCTTAATAAACATGTATGATGTTGTGGCAAAACAAGTGGAGAGCCGATTGTACGATAAACACGATTATTAATTGAGGCCATTTCAGCTATTTGGATTGACGCTAGTGATGGGTGTAAAATAGCACCACCAAGCGCTTTATTATAAGCAGTACTCCCAGATGGTGTAGAAATACATAAGCCATCTCCACGGAAGGTTTCAAACAGCTCTCCTTTAATTTCTAAGTCCATTACTAAAGAACCAACGACGCTTTTTACCGAACATTCATTTAATGCTAAATAACGCTCTGATTTAGTCGAGTCATTGTGTCTCACGATCACTTCAAGTAATGGATATTCAACGATTTTAAAAGGTGTTTTGGCAATATGGATGACTAGTCTTTCTACTTCCTCTGGCTTCCAGTCAGCATAAAAACCAAGATGTCCTGTATGAACCCCTACAAATGAGGTGTCATTAAGGCGCTGCTTATATTGATGAAACGCGTAAAGAAGCGTTCCATCACCACCAACAGTAATAACGATATTTGGTTCATCATTATCATACATTAGATTAAATTCTAATAAATAGTTCTTGATTTTTTGCATGAGGGCATTAGACGTTTCATCCCCCCTAGAAATTACTGCAAACTTCATTCCGTAGAACAACTCCTATCTGAATTATGAATTATGAATTACGAATTACGAATTAGTGAAAGCATTGCTTCGAAGCCTTCACTCAAAGAATTAACAATTCATAATTGTTAATTCATAATTCTAGTGGTTTCTCTGCTCTTCTTCTTTTCTTCTAAAAATTGCTTGAGCTTCAAGGACTTCCTCGCGAATTTTTGACATTTCCTCATCTAATCTGAATGCTGCTTCTGCAGCACGTTGTAATCGATCTATGATATTTTCTGGGATTTCACCACTGTATTTGTATAATAATGAATGTTCAATTGTTGCCCAGAAATTCATTGCTAGTGTTTTAATTTGAATTTCAACAAGAATCTTCTTCTCTCCGTCAATGGTTTGTACCGGATATTTAATCACTAGGTGATATGCTCTATATCCGCTACGCTTTTTATCAGAAATATAATCCCGTTCCTCGATTATTTCGAAGTCTTTTCTCATTCGAATAAGTTTCACGACAGCATCAATATCTTCTACGAATTGACACATGACTCTTACCCCAGCTAAATCTTGCATCCTGGACTCTAATTCTTCAATCGGTATATTTTTTCGTTTTGCTTTATCCAAGATACTAGAGATCGGCTTAACCCTCCCAGTAACAAATTCAATAGGGGTATGTTTTGTTGAAGACATATTATATTGTTTCCGTACCCCTCTTAATTTTATTTTTATCTCATCTACAGCTTGTTTATGAGGTGCTAAAAAAACATCCCAATTCATACCTTTCCCCCTAATACTTAAGACTTAACTTCAGATAGCGAAAGTTTGCTAGAGGATCTTCCTCATCTCTTTAAACAACAAAAGCCTTACTAACAGCGTGGACCATGCCTTTCCCATAGTTACTATTCTCTTCAATATTACTAATTAAGTATTGAAGCTCTTCCTCAAATTGTGTTAAAGGAACCCTCTTGTCTTCGGATAAACTCAAGAATAAAGGTAAGTGTTGTTTAAGGACTCTGTTTAACTCATCCCAAATTCTCTCTGGGAAACTAACATAAACAAAGTCATCTTCTACATCAAGTATGTATACAAAGGCCAAATGGTCAGAGTCAGCAAGCATCCTGCCCTCAGGCTGTATTAGTTTATTTTGTAAAAATTCCATATTATCAACAAGTACATTTACGTCACGTTCACCTATGCTAAGTTTTGAAACCTCAAGTTTTTTTGCCATTTTCTTTCCTCCAAAATAACATTTTATGCCCCTAAGTTTATCATAAAATATAGAAATTCGATAATAACTCTCTACAAAATTCATTAAAATAGTAGTATGATGATACGGTCAAGATGATTTCTAAAAACTAGACTATTTTCAAGGCTACTTTTTTCTTACAAGCATTCGTTTGGAAACAATACAAAATCTAAGAGTAGAAAAGTATTAAAAACTAAAATTAAAGAAGGTTTTAATTATGTGTCAAGAAATAGAAATTGAATTTAAGAATATGGTCACAAAACCTGAGTTCTTGTTTATATGCGATGAATTTCAAATAGAAAAAACAATGTTTAAGAATCAAGTAAATCATTATTTTGACTCAAAAGAATACCATCTAAAAGATTATGGTAGTGCGCTAAGGATTAGAGAAAAGGCTGGTATCTATACATTAACCTTAAAACAGCCAAACAAAATTGGTTTATTAGAAACTCATCAAATAATCACACAAACAGAAGCAGTAAATGCTTTTCAAGGAGGATCCTTGCCTACGGGAAGGATAGCGGAGCAACTCCTAAAATCATTTGAATTTGATCTAAAAACCTGCGAATATTTAGGTTCTTTAACAACCAATAGAGCTGAAACAACTTATATGAATGGTACTCTTGTTTTCGATCATAGCAAGTACTTAAATATAGAGGATTTTGAGATTGAGTATGAAGTAACTGATGAGGAAATTGGAAGAGAAAACTTTATTAAACTCTTCCAGAAATATAATATTCCGCTAAGACCTACCAATAATAAAATTAAGCGTTTTTTTCTAAAAAAGCAGGCTTCTAGATAGCTAAAAATGAGATATGGCGGTGATCGTTTGAAAGTAACATCGTATCAACAGTTATTTCAACTTCAGGCATTACGTAATTTACAAGAAAAAAATACTCAAACATCGACATCGTTCGATTCAATATTTACTTCTTTCCTTGAAGAAAATTTACAGAAAAACATTTCACAAATGATTAGCTTAAGTAGTAGTAAGAGTTTAGAAAAAACTCATGTTAACTTACAGCATGTTTTTCTAAATGTTACCCAACCTTCTTCGCCTATTATATTTTCGGAGAAAGCTGAAAAATACCAACTTTATATTGAGGATGCTGCCCAAAAGTATAATGTTGATCCAAAACTTATCTATTCTGTCATCCAACACGAGTCAAACTTTAACCCTAATTCCAAAAGTCAGGCTGGTGCCATTGGCTTAATGCAGTTAATGCCCTCAACGGCACGTAGCCTAAACGTTAATAATATTTTTGATCCAAAAGAAAATATTGAAGGTGGCACGAAATATTTACGCCAGATGTTAGATCGCTATAATGGTGATGTCTCATTAGCTTTAGCAGCCTACAATGCTGGACCTGGAAATGTAGACAAACATCATGGGATCCCACCATTTAAAGAGACTAGAAACTATGTACAAAAAGTGCTGAGCAGTTATTTTCAAGCATAACAAAAACCCTGAGATGATTTTTTGATCTCAGGGTTTCTGTGTTAAACACCATTGATAAGAATGACTCAACAAGGTATTTGGTTACACTACTTTTTGACGACAAGGCTGATTATTTGCGATAGAGTACTCACCTTGCTAAAATAAGGCTACATACTTTTAAAGGAGACTTAAAATGAATTCCCAGTCAAACATTCCTTATGTTGCTATTGGTGGAAAAGAAGTACTAGATAAATTAGTAGACACATTCTATGAAAAAGTAAAATTACACCCGCTTTTAGCTCCAATCTTTCCTGAAGACTTAACCGAAACAGCAAGAAAACAGAAACAATTTCTAACCCAATTTCTTGGTGGTCCTAATCTTTATAGTGAAGAACATGGACACCCGATGCTAAGGGCTAGACATATGCCTTTTCCAATTACAAATGAACACGCTGTAGCTTGGCTTCAATGCATGGATGAGGCGATGGACGAAGTTCAATTGGATGGCCCCGTGCGAGACTATTTTTTTGAACGTTTGACTCAAACTGCTTATCATATGGTAAATCATTAAAAAATTTGGAAAGGAGGGATCTAGTTGTCTTTGAACGACTCTAATTCCAATTGTAGCGATGAGTTAGGACTATGTGGTTTTGATGAACCTATTGAAAATACGAGACTAAAGAAGAAGCCGTTGGAAATCTATACATTTATAGATCCCCTCTGTCCAGAATGTTGGGCGCTAGAGCCTATATTAAAAAAGCTACAGATGCAATATTGCAAATATTTTACAATCCGATACATAATCGGAGGAAAATTACGCTGCTGTAATGAAAAAGTATCAAATAAGGATATGGCTGAGTCTTGGGAAAAAACTGCGAAGAGAAACGGGATGTCAGTTGATGGTGATATCTGGCTTGAAAATCCAATTGCTAGCCCTTTTGCAGCTTCTATCGCAATAAAGGCTGCAGAATTACAAGGAAAGCAAGTTGGTATTAGATACTTAAGAAAATTAAGAGAATTACTCTTTTTAAATAAACAAGATATCTCGAAAGAAGAAGTTTTACTGGAGTGTGCCAAAAGCATAGATGGCTTAGACCTAACGGAGTTCAAAAATGATATGCATTCTGAGGGTGCAATTAAGACTTTACAATTCGATTTAAAAACAACGAAGGAAATGGGTGTAAAGGTTTTCCCAACTATCGTTGTATTTAATGATAATGTGGACGAAGAAGGTCTCATGGTCACCGGACTATACGAATACAATGTTTATGTTAATGTATTAGCGGAAATGCTTGGTGAACCGCCTATTCCATCAGCTCCGGTTTTTCTTGAAGAGTTTTTAATGCATCATTCATTTGTTGCTTCTAAAGAAATTTCTATGGTCTATGATTTAAGTATCGAAGAGGTTGAAAAAGAAATGAAAAAACTTGTCTTACGGCAAGTCGTTGAACGTATTCCCGTCAAACACGGAACGTTTTGGAGGTATATAGGTAAATAACAATATGTACAAGTTAGATGCGCTCGTAAATTTTACAACCCTAAATGTAAAGAAGGCTTGGTTGGGGAGACCTAGCCTTTTTACGTCTACTTGTTAAGGTTTCATCCATTTGAACTAAAACATTTTAAAGGGGTTTGTAAATTAATTCACATAAACTAGGGGGAGTTATGTGATCTTCTTCACAAATATAATGTAACAATTTTCCGGTTTTTTTTCAATGAGTTCGTGAATTATTTCACAAAATAGCCATGATTTACTTTTTTACAAGGCTGTTTTTGCAAAGTTTACTGCTTAAGTAAATACTAAGATTTCACTACTAATTTAGTAAGTAGTGCTCTTGTCTTACTCAATTTATTGAGTGTTGTCTTCATATCATGAATTTTTACAATTATTTTAGGTTAAAAAGCAACAAGTTTTTTTGTGCGACGAGTAACCGCAGGAGCAATGTTTTAGAAAAGAGCTTTTTACAATGACTGTTTTCAAATAGAATATTGATTTTTCAATTAGAGAGTTATATACCTGAAACACTAGAGTTACAAGGAATCTTTCTAACTTAAGACTAAATTAAATTAGATTAAAAACAATGTTTTAGAAAAGTGCCTTTACAAAAAAATAAATATCTCGAATAAGTTGTCCACCTCATACATACGCTTTAATAAATTTAATTTTAGGACAGGAGGACAACATAATGTACCAAAGCATGTTTTTAATTGGCCTTCTTTTCATTTTTGTAGCATTTTGGATCTTCATCTTAAGTTTAATGAAATTTTTTCCGCTCTGGCTCTCTGCACCATTATTATTGTTATCTATTGTCTTTACTGTTCATTGCTATAATGAGAAAAGGAGATTTCGAGGTTTTTCCTAATACTTCTATAGGGATTATGGCAAAAAGGCTGTCAATGTAGAACTTACCACATAATTTTTTGGTAAGTAAATATACATCGACAGCCTCTTCTTATGACTTACTCTTCAAATAATAATTCTTCCATCTCATTTAGCGTCTTCTCAAACACCGCTAACGCATCTTTAATTGGATCAGCGCTAGTCATGTCTACACCGGCTCTTTTGAGAACTTCAATTGGATAATCAGAACTTCCTGCCTTTAAGAAATCAAGATACCTGGCGACGGCCGGCTCCCCTTCTTCAAGAATTTGCTTCGATAAAGCAGTGGCAGCACTATAACCTGTCGCGTATTGATAAACATAGAAATTGTAGTAGAAATGAGGAATTCTCGCCCACTCTAAACCAATTTCTTCATCAATAACGATGTCTTCCCCAAAATATTTTTTATTTAACTCATAATACGTAGATGTTAATAGTTCAGGTGTTAAAGGTTCGCCATTTGCAGCTTTTTCATGAATAAGTTTTTCAAACTCTGCAAACATTGTTTGACGAAAAACTGTTCCTCTAAACCCTTCTAGAAAGTGGTTTAATAAGTATAGTTTCTTCTTTTTGTCTTCGGTAACCTTTAACAAGTAATTATTTAACAAAGCTTCGTTACATGTAGATGCAACCTCAGCTACGAAAATCGAATAGCCAGAATAGTGATACGGCTGAGTCTTTCTTGAATAATAACTGTGAACTGAATGTCCGAACTCATGGGCCAACGTAAAAAGGTTATTAATGTTGTCCTGCCAATTCATTAATATATAAGGCATTGTACCATATGTACCAGATGAATAGGCCCCACTCCGTTTTCCAACGTTTTCTTCAATATCTACCCAACGTTTTTCAAAGCCTTCTTTAATAATACTCACATACTCTTCGCCAAGTGGTTCTACCCCTTTAATGACCAGCTCCTTTGCTTCTTCATAAGGGATTTCCATTTTCACATCTTTTACCATCGGTGTAAATAAATCATACATATGGATTTCGTCAAGCTGTAGTACTTTTTTACGTAATGAAATATAGCGATGTAATAGATGTAGGTGATCATTGATTGTATCAACTAATTGGTCATAAACAATTTCAGGAATGTTGTTTTTGTCTAGCGCTGCTTTGCGCGCTGATTCATAATTCCTTACTTTTGCATTAAATAAATTTTTCTTTACATTACCACTAAGTGTACTAGCTAATGTGTTTTTAAATTTACCATATGTTTCATAAACTGCTTTAAATGCATCTTCTCTTACACGACGATCATTGCTTTCTAAGAAGCGAATATATCGACCATGTGTAACCTCAATTTCTTCCCCATTTTCATCTTTAATTGTTGGAAATTTAATATCCGCATTATTTAACATTCCAAATGTATTAGAGGAGCTCTGAGTAACTTCACTAACTTGTGCAAGTATCGCTTCCTCTTTTTCAGATAATATATGAGGACGACCACGATTCGTTTCATCTAATGCATGTTTGTAGACCTTTAAATCGTCGTTTTCTGCCACAAACTCATTAATTGTTTCCTCAGGAATACTTAACAACTCAGGAATAATAAAAGACGAGTAATTACTAAATTGTGTTGCTAACGTCGAAGCTCGATCATTTAATCCTTGATAAAAGGAATTCGTTGTATCCTGATCATTTTTTAAATGTGCATAAACATATAATTTCCCAATGCGCATACTAATTTCATTTTGATACTTTAGACACTGGAAAAGCTTATCACTACTCGTTCCGAGTTGCCCCTTAAATTGCTGTAAATTAGGCATCTCTTCTTTTACTGAATTAAATTCAGTTTCCCATGCTTCTGCGTTTGAAAATATTGCTTCTACATCCCATGTTCTTTCAACAGGTATTTCTTCACGCTTAGGAAGCTGTTTCATTTTTGTTTGCTCTGCCAAAATAAGCACCTCCGTATTTCTCTACATTTAAAAAGCTCATTTCATATATATTGTTCGCTAAGCAAAAGAATTAATCCTTTATTATCAATGAAAAAATATTACTATTCCCGAAATAATAGTCTAGTAATTGAATTCAATATAGTGTCGTATTACTTGTTGATCTTTGGTGTAGGCTTGTTCTAATGTTTTCTGATGAGATACTTCTTGATTTTTGATAAAGACTTCATAATCCATTGTTGTTAATACCTGAATGTGACACAAAAACTTTAAATAATGTTCAATTGCTAAATAGAAACTCATACTGTCGAATAGAGGCAGAATTCTGAGTTTGAAAACTCCTTTATTTACAAGAGTCTTAAACGCTCGTTTCACCAAAGTTATATGAAACTTTTCCCCTTCCTTTTTATTTGTTACAAATATTTCAAGTAACCAACTTTGCCAAATATAAGTGGGTGTTTCAATGAAATAGTGGCAACAGATGGGTACTCCTGCTTCACTAGGAAAGAGCCATAAAGGTTGTCCTCTTTTAAGATATAGTTTTCTAAGAAAATGTTGAGAATGACTTAGATGAGGGCGAGGTGTCCTCCATAACCTTTTAGTATGAAGCCATGTATCTATTTGAAGATGCTCTTTATAAGGTTGATAAAAATCCTCAAATGAACACTGATTTATTGATAGAATTGTTGGGGTTGTTAAGGAAAGGGTTGCTGAGATCGCTTTAATGTTTTTTAGGAAAATAAAGGTTTTGTTTTGTGGACAAAATGAAATAATTTGGGGAGATTGCTTTAAAACAGAAGTAAGGTTTGTAGAAAAAAGCCATTGAAAGCTAGATAAGCGATACGCATTGTGGAATTGGCGTTTGAGTTGATTTCCACCTAATATCCAAAATGGGTAATAACCAGAGTCTTGATAGGTACGGGTTCGCTTTATAAACGTTTCTGGGGAAATTTTGGCGCATTGAAATTCAATTACAAAAGACTTTTGGAGGTTCTTACTAATAGATCTGGTCTTTGTTTTACTTCCTTTAAATACGGTTCTAGCTCGACGTCTAATTCTTGATTTTTTAACCAATTAAATAGTAATTTTTTGCCCTCGATATGGTAAGTAGTCTCACCTTCCATTTCATCTATACAACTTAGTTTTCTTTTATGAGCAAAGTGCCAGGCTTGCTTCGTTCCCAACTTTATGATGACTTCTTCATAACAGACAGGGCAGAAAAACTTCTTCCTTTGGCGAAGTTCAAGTAATTCCTCTTTTTGCAAATTCAGACTAGATAAAGATAGAAATTTTCCTTCCTCATTTTGCGCAACTAACAATAAAGCTCCCTCCTTATTTTAATTTATGGTTTATAGTGTAGAGTTTAGAGTCTTAAGCGTTGTTCCGAAGCCTTACACTATAACTCTAAACAATACACTCTCAACTACTAAAGTAACGGTGATAACAACCTAGAGGTAGACTCAACAATACGTTTAAATATTGAACGTCTTTTAAACTTTTCATAAGTAATAATCGTTGAGTGTTCCATGTCGTAAATATAATCTCCAACGAGTGTATGAACGCTTTGTGTTCTATATAGAAAGGCGTTCACCTCAAAATTCAAATGAAAACTTCTCATATCCATGTTCGCAGTGCCAATTGAAGCTATTTCCTTATCGACAATTAAAATTTTACTATGCATAAAACCACGGTTATATTCATAAATTTTCACTCCTGCTTCTAGTAATTCAGGGAAATAAGACCTAGATGCATGGAAAACAATCCTTTTGTCGGGTCGGTTTGGCACAAGAATTCTTACATCGACACCGCTTAGCGCAGCTATTTTTAAGGCTGAGAGGATATCATCATCCGGGATAAAATAAGGTGATGCAATCCAAATTGACTTTTTAGCAGAGGTAATCATCGAAAAGAACAACTTTTTAATTACTTCCCACCTTGTATCAGGTCCACTAGCAATCATCTGAACTCCCCCTAGATGATCCAATGTCGGTAGGTCTGGGGATAGATAACTCTGTTTTAGTAACGTTTCTCTTGTCATATAATACCAATCACGTAGGAAGATAAGCTGCAACGTTCGAACTGCTTCACCTCTTACAAATAAATGTGTGTCTCTCCAATGGCCAAAATACGCATTTTTCCCTAGATATTCATCACCTATATTTAAACCACCAACAAAAGCAAGCTGAGCATCCACAACTATTATTTTTCGATGATTGCGGTAGTTGATACGATGGTTTAATAATGGCATTTTAACAGGGGCAAAAGCCACCATTTGGACCCCAGCCTCTTTCAACTGTTGAACATAATATTTTGATAGTTGAAAACACCCTACTGCATCATAAAGAAACCGTACATTCACTCCTTGACGCGCTTTCTCAATTAATATATCTTTAATTTCATTGCCGATCTCATCACTACGAACGATATAGTATTCCATATGAATATGGTTTGTCGCTTCTTTTAGCGCTTTTAAGATATGGGCAAATGTTTCTTTCCCATCAGTTAAGACCTTTGTTTCTGTCGAAAAGGATATCGGACTATTAGCTAAGCGGTGCGCAAGTCGAAATAATAGCTGTTGGTCCTCACCCATTTTTCCTAACTCACTTTCGTCTAGCGGTTTATTGCCTTCAATTCGATCCAAGGCCTGTTCATCCATAATGGCTTTTTCGGTAAATGTTTTCATTTTACGATGGTTTTGTCCAAACATCAGATAAAAGAAAAAACCTAAGACCGGAAAAATTGCTAGTACCATTAACCAGGTAACAGTACGTGATGGATGACGATTTTCTAAGAAAATTACAACAGCAATAAAAAAGCAGATAATGAAAAGAGAATGCTGACACTTCCAACAATCCATCCTTCCCAATAGTCTTTTGTTATGTATAAAATTGTTCCGATCAAACCTAGAAAAACTAATATTTGCAGTTTCTTTTTCATTTTTTACTCACTTTCCCTTTTTAAATAGAAGCTATTGTCTATTTAAGTAGTACAAAAAAGGGGCGGGCTCTACCTAAAAAAAGATAATAAAAATATGAGACCTTCTCTTCTATCCGAGGTGCCTATAATTTATCTTTTTCGAGGAAGTGCCTGACCCAACGACGTCAGCCTATCATTATTTCTGGAACATCTTTCGTAATCCCTGTAAAGCCTCATCACCGATGATTTCTTTGCCATACTCCTGGATACGATGAATTGTAATTTCCGACTCGTGTCCAAATTCAAGAATTTGACTCAGGATATCATCTTGTTCCTCTTCAGGGAATTCATCGGTGAACATAACGAATAAATAATAACGATTTTCAAAGTGATAAAGGGCATTTTTGAATCCCCTAACCTCTAAATGATGGCTCAAGGAGATAATATCTTCAAAATCTTGAAAGCCAATAACAAGATCTAATAACTCCTGTTCCTCATCCTCGCGATCTCGATATTTATTCTTTACGAAGTTATCATCTAGCATGTCAACAATATTTTCATCAACTGGGATGTTTATCTGCTCATTGGAAACAGGAATTTCTAACCTAACATTGCCATCAGTAATTTGCCCTCTCGTAACGATAATTTCAAGTCCTTTATCAAGAGCTTGGACTTGAATCCAGAGTGGCCCCTCTAGTTCAAAATTCTCTTTATCATTTGCTTCGTTTATCATCTCAAAAAATAGTTCTTCACCACGTTCACGGTTATACCAAATCTCTTCCCGATCAAAGCCTCGATTCTCAATATCCTTGTACGTAATATAAAACTTAATGGTCGATTCGTTTAGTCTTTCAATCTCCATATTTCTTCTCTCCCTTCTGGCGAATTCAAATGGCGGAAGGGATTACTATCCCCTAATTTTTATACTTGCAGTCCCGTCATCTTTTTCACTTAAGAGTTAAACGGTTTATTCATTTCTTTTTCCATCAAAGGGATATTTTAGGCCCTTTTTCTAAAAAGGTTTGTTGCGTTACATCCATAAACTGTGGTCAAAGGATACTCAACTTATCATGGGTGAAAACAGCCATTTAAAAAAAGCAATTCCTTTTTCATATATTATACTTCTATTCTATGATAAATCAATTAAGAATGGAAATTATATGCTAACAAATTTATACAGTGAATTTTTCATCTTTTTTTTCTAAAAGTGGAATGAATTACTCATCAAAGTGATATGTTTAGTTAATAAGTTGTCCCTTAAATTAACAATTTATGATTAATGTAGTTACTATTTATTTATTCATTCCATTATTATGAGGTGTGTCCATGAGCCTAGAGATGGATTTTCTTATTCCATTATTAACAATTATTAGTATTGATATTGTCTTAGGTGGTGACAATGCAATTGTTGTAGCCTTAGCCTGTCGTAATTTACCTGAACGAATTCGCAACAAAGCTATCTTGCTTGGAATTGGTCTAGCTATTTTTGCAAGAATTACCTTAACATTATTTGCAGTTTATCTATTACAAATACCTATGCTTATGGCTATAGGTGGTGCCTTGTTATTGTATATTTCCTATCACCTATTAATTGATATGGAGGACGAAAGAGAGATTCAAGGAAGTATTACATTGATGGCTGCAATAAAAACAATTATTGTCGCAGATATTGTCATGGGGTTTGATAACGTCCTAGCAGTCGCAGGAGCGGCACACGGAAACAAAACACTAGTAATAATTGGATTATTAGTTTCTGTCCCTATTATCATTTGGGGAAGTAAAATTATTTTAGTTGCTATGCAGCGCTACCCAATTGTTATTTACATAGGAGCTGCTATCCTTGCTTTTACAGCCACTAAAATGATCGTCCATGAACCCTTATTAGCCCCACTTTTTACAAGTCATCCCTTGGTTTCAATCTTCTTGCAGATTAGTTTAGTAGTTGCAGTAGTGCTCATTGGATGGGTCATGAAACGATTACGAAGAAGTAATATTGAGTTTAGGGCTTAGAAGCAAAAGAACAGTAAGAAGTGCACAAGCATAGCAGGAAACACCCTCTAGCTTTGTAACATTTACGTGTCGGTTAATGACATCTGCTGAATAGTATACTTTCATTGAAGACTACTAGATGGATGTAGGAATAGACGGTATCTCAAGAATGTAAAACTAAATTTCTTACTAAAAATAAGAGAAGAGGCAGTAATGACTGCCTCTTTTCGCATGTATTATTCGTTTGCTGCTCTTTGAGCTTCCTGTAAGAAAAATGTTCTAACCTTGCGCGGTAAGAAACGACGAATTTCCGCCTCATTATACCCCACCTGTAAACGCTTTTCGTCAATAATGATCGGTCTTCTTAAAAGCCCTGGGTTTTCACTAATTATCTTAAATAGTTGTTGTAATGATAAAGATTCTACTTCAACATTTAACTCCTGAAATACTTTAGAACGAGTTGAAATAATTTCGTCTGTACCATCTTCGGTCATTCGAACTACTTCCTTCACCTCATCAATCGTTAAAGGTTCTGCAAAAATATTTCTTTCTACAAATTCAATATTATGTTCCTCTAACCATGCTTTTGCTTTTCTACAAGATGTACAACTTGGGGATGTAAATAGAGTTACCATTTTCCAATTCTCCCTTCAAATATCTTTATCTAAAACTAATGTTTGGTATGTGTAATGTTAGTTGATATAAAAATTATACAATAATTATTCTAATTTGAACACCCCTGATTGAAAAAAAAATAAACAAAATTTATACACTCTGTACATAGTGAGAACTTAATAAACTGCTCTTTACTCTATACCCACTTTCTTTTTTTTTGAAACTACAACGAAAAAATTAGACCCACCTTAATGAGAATTAATTTTGTACAATCTCCCAAATATATAGTAAATTTAGACATGGATTTATGTTAGATGGTATAGATACCATTGCTTAACAAATATTAAACACAGATTTATATTTAGGAGATGAAAAAAATTGAAACGTTTTGGACTAGCCTTTGCTTCAATATTTCTCTTATTTGCCTGTTCTACAAAGGATATCACTAGTGAAACAACTACTGGTCAACAAATTCCCGTTGATCTTGCATCTGTTCAAGAAATTAATTTAGAACAAAAATTAGAAATCCCCGGTCAAGCATTACCAAACGCAATCATCCCCCTTTTTACGACAACTCCTTTTAATGTTATTGAAGTAAATAAAAAAGTAGGGGACAAGGTATTTGCGGGAGAGCAAATTCTAAGGTTAGACGATGAAATTGTGCAACGCCAAGCCAGTCAAGCACAAAAAGCAGTATCTGAATTAGAAAAGGGGATTACAGCTGCTAAGCAACTACAAAAAAATGTTGATAGTGAATACGCAGAAATTCAAAAACTTCAACGAGAGTTAGAAGCATCTTTAGATAAATCTCGACAGTTAATTAGTTCGTTAACAGATGAAGCTGAAGATATAAATTTATTATTGATTATCCAGCAATCTTTAGAAACTTCATTAAAGCAGGCAGAGCTTACCCAAGCAGCTGGCAAGATTGGAAGTTTACCTCAAATAAATGTCGCTGAATTAGAAATACAACTTGAGGTTGCGAAACAAAATTCCCGCCAAGCTCAAATGGCCGTTGAAGCAACTACGTTAACCTCACCGATTAACGGAACAATTGCCGAGCTAAATGTCACGGAAAATCAAATAGCACCACCAAATAGTGCTCTGGCCACAGTCGTTAATCTAAATCCAATCATTGCGACATTTCATGTCAATAGTTATCAAGTTGTACAATTAGCAGAAAATATGAAGGCAACTTTAGTAATTGAGGGGCTACAAAATGAGATCAAAAGTAAGATACAAGTTGTCTCTCCTACCATCAATCCACAAACGAATTTATTTAAAGTAGAAATCCCTATTGAGAATGATGGTGAACGTATAAAAGGTGGTATGCGTGTCATTGCGTATATTGATTTAGGTGGAATTGAAAAAGCAAATGTTATTCCGACTGAAAGTATTCTTTATGACGAAAATTCTCCTTACGTTTTTATCGTAAAAGATGGCATTGCTAAACGCCAAGATATTACACTAGGTATTAGAAGTGGTAATGTAATTGAAGTCCATGAAGGGATTACTTTAGGTGATCAAGTAGTAACCAGAGGGAAAGAACGATTAACTGATGGAGTAGAAATAACAGTAAGAAACGAGGATTAAAATGAAGATTGCAAAATTATCTGTACTTAAACCCGTAGCAATGTCTATGGTGATCGTTTTAATTTTGATATTAGGTTTAGTTTCTTTGCGTGATCTACCTGTTGATTTATTTCCTGAAATGACCTTTCCTGTTGCTGCTGTAACTGTAACCTATAGTGGAGCAGGTCCAGAAGAAATTGAACAACTTATTACAAGACCTATTGAAGAAATTATGTCAAGTATTCCCAACGTTGAGTCCGTATCGTCTACTTCTAGGACTGGAGGGGCTCTAATCCTTGTTTCATTCGGCTGGGGAACTGATATGGATTTTGCTACTCTTAATATGAGAGAACGTCTCGATTTAATTAGAGATGGGCTACCTAGGGAAGTTCCAATGCCAATGGTCCTTCGTTTTGATCCAAGCCTATTACCAATTACACAGCTTGCCATAACTGAGCCGAATGGTGATTTGATTGCTGCTAAAAAGATTGTAGAAAATGAGATCAAGCCATTCCTTGATTCAGTAGACGGTGTAGCTGCAGTAACAGTAGAAGGAGGAACAGAACAGGAAATCCAACTATTAGTTGATCCGATTAAACTTACCAGTTTTGGGGTTAGCTTAAGTCAACTACAACAAATTATTGGTAGCGAAAATTTAAATATCCCTGGTGGTTCGCTAGAAGACCAAAACCAAAATTTACCGATAAGGATTACAAGTCAATTCACTTCTCTTTATGACTTAGAGACTTTGCCAGTCCCAACAAAGCAAGGTACTGTTCCGCTTGGAACTTTAGTCGAAATCTCAGATACAACGAAACCAGTTTTACAAGAAAGTTACTTAAATGGTGAACCTAGCGTTGGATTATCTATTCTAAAAGCTTCAGGAGCTAATACTGTAACTGTTGCCAGAGCCCTAAATGAACGATTAGATGAAATAAAAAAGAAACTACCAGACGGTGTAGAAGTAAAAGCGATTTTTGATCAAAGTAAGTTTATTGAGCAGTCAATTCGTGCAGTTGCTTGGAATATGCTCTTGGGAAGTATTTTAGCAGCAGGGGTTCTCTATTTGTTTTTACGAAACTTTAGAAGCACGCTGATTATTGGGTTTTCAATTCCTATTTCAATTATCACGACATTCCTCTTCATGTACTTCAGCGGTCAAACTTTGAACGTACTAACCTTAGGAGGGTTGGCACTAGGAATAGGGATGATGGTTGATAACGCCATTGTCATATTAGAAAATATTTACCGCTTGCGCCAGTTGGGGTATTCACTAAAGGAAGCTGCAATTGAAGGAACAAGTGAGATAGGTGGTGCCATCGTAGCCTCTACGTTAACTACGGTTGTTGTTTTCCTCCCTATTGTTTTCGTTGAAGGTTTAGCTGCTCAGTTATTTAAACCATTGGCTTTAAGTGTTGCATTTTCGTTACTTGCTAGTCTATTTACCGCATTAATTATTGTACCTCTGCTATCATCTACCTTTATGAAAGTGAGTGAAAAAGACTCCTCTTTTCAACATGGTTTTACGCGGATAACAGAATGGTATAGAAATCTTTTAGAGAGAGTTTTAAGAAAGCCAAAATTTACAGTTTTGATCACTTTCGTCTTGTTTTTAGCTTCGCTTGGCTTAATACCATTTATCGGTCAGGAGTTTCTCCCTGCACAAGATCAAGGTTTTGTTGGAATTGATGCCAGATTACCTGCTGGTAGTTCGCTTAAGGCAACGTTTGAAATGGTTCAAGATATCGATCAAATTATTGCACAAACACCCGAGATAGAACTATCCTATGTCACTGTTGGTGGATCTGATAACTTCTCTTTGGCTGCTGGGACACAGACAAATAGAGCGAATTATAATCTTTTATTAAAAGACTTATCTAACCGAAACAAGAGTGATGTTGAGGTTGCTGAGAACATTCGAAATTCCCTTTCCACTATTCCAAATGCTGAAATAAGAGTTTCTGCTAGTGATTCTGGTTTCACAGGAGACCCAGTATCAATTACAGTGAAAGGTGCTGACATCGAAACATTACGAATCATTTCTGATGAAGTCATTGAGATTATCTCAAAAGTAGACGGAGTCAGGGAACCTTCGTCAAATTTCACCTCAGGAAACCCAGAAATCACTGTAAATATTAATCGTGAGCGAGCTTCAACCTACGGGATTGGTAGTGCACAAATTGCAGCTACAATTAATGATGCAACAAGAGGATTAATAGCAACTAAACTTGCGAGAAGTGGAGACGAAATTGATGTTCGCTTAATCGTCGATGATCGCTACACAACATCTATTGAAGCTTTATCACAATTACTAATCGATGCTCCGACCGGAGAGAAGGTACCTCTACATGCGATTGCATCTATCGTTAGAGAACAGGGACCTAGCCAAATCCGGCGTGCTGATCGCCTGCGTGAGGTGACTGTTAGAGCATCTATTTTAGATCGAGATTTAGGAAGTATTATTGATGAAATTGAAGAAACTTTACGACAAGAAATTTCACTTCCAGTTGGATATCGTATTTCTTTCGGTGGGCAAAACGAACAGATGCAGGATGCTTTCTTTAAATTAGGTGGAGCAATTGCGTTAGCTGTGGTACTGGTATACATGGTCATGGCAGCTCGCTTTGAATCATTCTTTTATCCATTTATTATCATGTTCTCTGTCCCTGTGACTGTGATTGGGATTTTAGTTGGACTTTTCATTACCTTTCAACCCCTTGGTGTCGGCTCTCTGGTAGGTATATTGATTTTGACAGGTATTGTCGTCAATAACGCGATCGTATTAATTGATTACATAATCTTATTAAAAGCTAAAGGTATCGATACATACGAGGCAATCTTAGAAGCTGGTCCAACAAGACTACGCCCAATATTAATGACTGCTCTGACGACGATCTTAGGTTTAATTCCATTAACATTAGGTTTTGGAGAAGGAACAGAAATCCAACAACCTATGGCCATCGTAATAGTATTTGGTCTAAGCTTCGCAACATTTATTACACTCGTGCTAATTCCGGCCATCTTCCTATTATTTGACCACTGGCGGGAAAAAAGAGTTAAGAAAACTGTAGAGTTTTGAGGGTTGAGGGGTTTGCTTTAAAGAGAGTTAGTGTTCATACTATAAAAGGAGAGGATGCTTCAATGAAGCATCCTCTTTAATCATTATGCAATTGTTCGAGAACTTGATGAAACAGGACTTCTACCAGGAATTTTTTGCCACCCTGGCAATTTCTTTTTTAATTCTTTTAGAAGTTCTCTTTTCTTTTTACGTTTTTTGTCTCTACCTTTCATTTCCAACACCTTCCTTATAGAAATAAACAGCAGGTATATTGTTAAGTTCGATCTTCATTAAAAGAAAGAACTTCGTCAACCTTTTCATAGGCTTCACCATATAATTCTTCATCTTTATACGTATGAATGGTTTCATACGTTTGCTTCATCTTGTCAAAAATCGTTTCTTCATCCTCTTCTTCGGGTGACCAATAAAGAATTTCAAGTTCAGTAATTTCCTTTGTTGCCAACGATCTTCGTTTATAACCAATTGATTTCGCATGGTGAAATCCCTCACGCTCATAAAAACGTAATCGTTTTTCAGTATCAGTATCATCATAATCAACTGGCTCTACTTCTAAAATAATTGGCTTTAGCTTATTTTTTAGTTTATTTAATAATTTTTTCCCTAACCCCTGACCTCTTGCATTTTTCGAAACAAACAAGTAATCAATGAAGAGGAAATCATCCATTTCTACATACATCATAACATGATTTGGGCCTTCATCTTTGTGATAAATATCTCCTTTTTCGCTTAACAATAATTCCATGTGCTGTTGTGACTTCATTTCCTCAATAGGGAAATATTGATTCAGCTTTTCATACCAATTCATGTTTACCTCCAGAATTAAAAGAAATACTCAGACGCCTTTCAAGTGACTCTATTTAAGTTAGAAAAGATGCCCCTAGACCTTGATGTTTCGGTTTAGATCGATCTAATTGAAAACAACAATCCATGCCAAAATGGCCTATTTAAAAGGCAAGATTTAGCCCTTACCATTTACAATAACATGTCTCTACTAGTAGTATATGCGAATTTTAACTTTTGTTAAACAAAGTTTCTAATCATTTCAGATTTTGTAATAAACTTTAGGCTTTTTTATTACTTTTTTTGTCCATCATCAGATAAAAAGCGCAAAGGAGATATCCCTTTGCGCAATTATTACTCCAGCTTATAGTTTACATTTTGTGTATACCGATTTCCGGCATTCCACAACAAAAATTCTCTAATTCCATTTTCATAAAGTGCCTTAATTTGTGCTTCTACTTCCTCTTTACCATAAACTCTATAGTTCCCTGCTCCCAAATAAGATGCGGTAAAATCTTGGAGCCAAGGTCGCGACCTTGGTTGGTTTTCTAAATTCCCCAACACTTCATTTTCAACCTTTGCATACGCTGATACTAATTCGTAAGGGTGTAAATCTGGTTTCGCAATCCCAAAATAAGAAGTCCAATGGCTAGGGTAAATCATTGAGGAGATGACGTCCACGTTTTCCGAAATTCTTGAAAAGTTTTGCCCAATTCCTGGTGCTTCAGAAATTGTTGCAGAATAACCGAAAATATCCACAGAAACATCTACATTGTATGGTTCGAGCTTTTCCCGAGCATAAGCCACGAAATCAGTAACAGCATCCACACGTTTTTGAACATTGTCTCGTTCTTCACCTTGATAATCACCAATTCCATAGGTAAGTGCTTCATCGCGCCTTTCAAACCCTTCTGGAAAACGAACATAATCAAATTGAATTTCCTGAAAACCTAACTTTGCAGCTTTTATGGCAATATCTACATTATAATCCCAGACTTCCTGTAAAAACGGATTTACAAACGCCTCACCACGTCTATTTTTCCAAACCTTACCATTCTCAGTAAAGGATAAATCTGGGCGTTTTTCAGCAAGAACCGAATCCTTAAACACAACAATTCGCGCAATTGGGTATATCTGATGTTCTTCTAATCGCTTCATCAATTCCGCTGGATCTTTAATATAACGCTGACTAATGTCTTTATAAGGAGATTTTTCATCTGGCACATATGTTAAATAACCAAAATCGTCTTTAATATCAATGACCATTGTATTTAAATCTGTTCGATCTAGAAGATCAATCAGCGAGTTAAGTCGTTCCCCTCCTGCCGAATGACCAGTTACGTAAATTCCACGAACAGCATCTGGGTATTCAAAATTAAATCCCGAGTCGAATGAAAACCTTACTAATTTATCTGGAATTTCAGGTTTTCTTAATTCAGTTTGTTTTAAAGAGTGCCCCGAAACGGACTTTTCAGCATACGTTGCTGTCGTTGTAACGATGCCTACTAATGTAACGATTACAAACAATGTAAATAGCTGCTGAAACCTTTTCCCCATAATGCACCTCAATTCTATTAATCTTCGTCTTTTACATCAATGTCTACTGGTAAATCTTGCAACTGCTCTTCTCTCCATAACAGAATTTCCTTCTCAATTTTATCCCTTGTATTAGTAAACTGATCTTTATTTACTAAATATTGTTCTCCATCATGAACAGCACGTATATTCCCAATTTTTATTTGCTGAAAAACGTAGTCTGGTGACAAATGTAAGTAATCAGCCAATTCTTTTATAGTTATATACATTTCTAACCCTCCCTATTTTTTATTCAGCAATTTGTCTCTTTTATAAGGATTATACATTTGTTCGGGATGAATACCAATAAGTTCATCACATAATTTAGACATTTTTTGAGCTTTTACAACAAATCTTACACTTAATATCCCCGTTTTCTTTTGGTTTGAACCTTGAGTTTATCTAGTTGATTAGTTAAATATATCTATTCAAGGCGAACTATGCATGTTTAGGCAAGCTAATGATGTCATACACTTTTACTAAGAGATACGTTAAAAATTTATTCACTTGCATTCATTTTATAACGTATGTATAATATTAAAAATATCTAAAAATACTGATAATTCTAACCCAAAAAGGGGCATGTATTCTCTTTAAGGAGCTAAGCTTTGTACTAAATTTTTTTAATAAGGCTTCTTTCCAAAAAAATGTTACTTTTTAAATAGCTAGTAATGACAAGATATATCAAGGTCTAGGGGGCTTCTTTTTTAACATTCGTAGGTGTTAACGCAGAAATATGGATTATTTACTGAACGCTTGCCCAACAAAGTTTAAGAAACGAGCCTAAAAGAAACACAAATAAATTGAGGAGGTAAACATGATGAGAGACGTCACTTTATTATCAATATTTGAGCATCGGATTACCCAAAAATATGTAAAGAGGTCCGGTATGGCCCACGCAATTGCTGCAGCTTATCATGCCTTTAACCTCTCGAAAAAGTATAAGGTTAATCCTGATTTAGCTACAAAAGCAGCTTTCTTACATGACATCGGCCATTACACATGGTATAAAAACGGAAAATGGGATTATGAGTTATATAAACAAAATGATATTCACGCAATTAAAGGTGCTGAACGAGCTCACAAATTATTAATAAGACTTGGAGAGCACCCAAAGAAGGCGAAAAAAATTGCTTTAGCTATTTTATTGCACACTGACTCTTATTTACCTGAAGGCGAGCTTTTTTTAGATCCTCTACAAAAGGTGGTCGCTCTAGCAGACGAAATGGATGAGGAGCCAAGCGGAAACCACCACTATAGAGAGATTGATGATGAACGAGCAAGACGGCTTCTCGCTAAGCTGGACAAAATGATCGACAATGAGTTATTTCAGTTGCAGTTGAGTCCTCGAACAGCTATTTTGTGAAACTCTTATCGATAAATTATTTAATCTTAACTCAATCATCTACAAGAAAAGCACAAGCGCCCTATGAAAAAGAATAGTGTGCTTTCCCCTAGGAAAAAGCACACATACTTTTTCCCTGTTTAGCCCCGACAAAAGCTACTGACCTCGAGGGGATAGGGCTTGCGCTAGACATCACCTAAGATATTTAAAACCGCTTATCTTCTAACGAATAAAATCTAACGAGGTATGAACGCGACTTAAATCGCATAATTGCTACTTAAAAAATGGATCGTTATCCACCATATCCATGGTTAACATACCATTCAAGCGTTTTACAATTTTCCCTTTATCATCAATAAAAATCGTTGTTGGAATCCCAATTAACTGATAGTCCTTCATTACCTTTCCTTCACCATCATAAAGGACATCATACTCCACCTGGTAGTGTCTGATGAATTCCCGAACCTGATTAGGATTAGGTTCTTCTTTTGTGACATTAACACCCAATATAACAAATTTTTCATTGTTGATCCGCAAATCTAAATCCACCAAAATTGGCATCTCTTCTTGACAAGGGGCACACCAAGTTGCGAAAAAGTTAATTAAGACTTTTTTTCCACGTAAGTCTTTCAAATTTACCAGTTCCCCATGTGCATTTAAAAGTTGAATGTTTACTGCTGTATCCCCTTGATATACGCCTACTTTTGCTGCTACAGCAGCCGCCACGACTTCCTGTTCTAATTGCTTCAACGAGCTTTCTGATCGCTGATAATTTGTGGCCAAAAATAAAAAAATAAAAAAAAGTATCGATAAATAAAGAAAGTTTCTTCTAACAATCAACACCTGCACCGCCTCATAAAAATAATTAGTCTCAAAGTATTTATAGTACATGTATATGCTTGGTTGTCTTTTCAATTACAGTTAGGCCAAA
Organism: Anaerobacillus sp. CMMVII; assembly: GCF_025377685.1. NCBI lineage: Bacteria > Bacillati > Bacillota > Bacilli > Caryophanales > Bacillaceae > Anaerobacillus > Anaerobacillus sp. CMMVII. The sequence goes on from NZ_JACEHK010000018.1 coordinate 63,467, forward strand.
ACCTATTTGCTTTTTTGGATATGGTTAAGTATAATTAGAAAAAAATTACTATTACAACTGCGATGATAAAGAAAAGTACATCTTGCTAAACTTTTAGAGAGTCTGTGATTGGTGGAACACAGATAGTAGCGGCCTGATGGAATGGGCTTTTGAGCATCCAAACCGAACAACAGATTCGTTCTAGTAGGCTTTGGCGTACGTCCTAACGTTATCTTGGACGCCGTATACACTATCAACTGTACGGTTATAAGTGATTCTACGTAATATTAGAATAATTAGGGTGGCACCGCGGTCCATTCGTCCCTATTGTAAGGGATGAGTGGGCCTTTTTGTGTTTTCCTAGAACTAACGAATAGGCTTATGTGTTCTTATTATTAATTTCAGATTAGAAAGGGAGAAATAAGATGAAGACAATATTTTCAGGAATTCAACCGAGTGGAACATTGACATTAGGAAATTATTTAGGAGCAATGAAGCATTTTGTTGAGTTGCAAAACGATCATAATTGCTATTTCTGTATTGTTGATGAGCATGCGATTACTGTTCCACAGGATGCAATTCAACTGCGCAAAAACATTAGAAGTCTAGCAGCCCTTTATGTTGCCGTCGGAATTGACCCAAACAAATCAACACTTTTTATTCAATCGGAGGTAAGTGCCCACACACAACTAGGTTGGATGATGCAATGTGTAGCTTATATTGGTGAATTAGAAAGAATGACTCAATTTAAAGATAAATCAGATGGTAAAGAAGCTGTTTCAAGCGCACTACTAACCTATCCACCATTAATGGCTGCTGATATTTTGCTTTATAATACGGATATTGTTCCTGTAGGTGAAGACCAAAAGCAGCATCTTGAGTTAACACGCGATTTAGCAGAACGTTTCAACAAAAAATATAATGAAATCTTTACTATTCCAGAAGTTCGAATTCCTAAAGTTGGTGCAAGAATTATGTCACTCAACGATCCAACTAAAAAAATGAGTAAGTCAAATCCAAATCAAAAAAGTTATATTTCGATGCTTGATGAAGAAAAGACGATTATTAAGAAAATTAAAAGTGCGGTTACAGATTCTGATGGAATCGTAAAATATGATAAAGAAAATAAACCAGCGATCTCTAATCTCTTAGGCATCTATTCACTTTGTTCAGGTAAATCAATTGAAGAATTAGAAAAAGAGTTTGTTGGAATTGGTTATGGCGACTTTAAGCAAGCCGTTGGTGAAGCAGTGGTTAGTACGTTACAGCCAATTCAAGAACGCTACAACCAAATAGTTGATTCAAAGGAATTAGATGACATTTTAGATTTAGGAGCCGAAAAAGCAAACCAAGTTGCTTCAAAAACGCTAGCTAAAGCCAAACGAGCAATGGGGTTAGGACGGAAGAGATAAGTTTTGAGTTAAGAGTGTAGAGTTTTGAGTTGGTGTGTGAGTTGCTTCGAAGCTATAGCTATCAGCTATCTAAATTCTAAATTGCAAATTGCATTGAAACAACAAAAGAACGAAGACATTAGTCTTCGTTCTTTTGTTATTTCACACTTTCTGCATGTTGGAGTTCCCATATTTTCTCGAAAAAAGGCTGGCCTTTTACCATTCGTTCACAAAGCTGATAATGATAAGTTGTCCACCCATATTTCAGTTCGTCAAAAAGTCCATGCCATGCTTCTTCAAAATTCATTTGTTGAATGCGTTCATAATTTGCAGGTGCCCACTCAGTATACCAATACCGGACCTCTGCTACATTATTCGTAGAGTATAATTGATCTAATACCATAAACAAAAGTTGCTTTAATTGTCGTTCTTTTCGGATAAGACCGCTCATTAATTTTGGGTCTGGCGACAATATGTGATGTTCTCTTGGCAAATCAATGTACTCGACGTAATAATCTTTTACATACTCATTCATGGCCAATTCGAGGACAATTTCCTCTTGTCTAGGCATTAGTCTGCTTTTTCTAATCGGTGTTTGATAACCCAACGTATCAACTGCAAGTACTTTTTTACCATCGGTAGCAATAAAGCAATAGTCTAGCTGAATTCGTTGATTGTTTTTTCTTTGAAAGCTTTGTTGGTAAACGGTGTTTAGTAGCTCTTCAGGTAGTTCTGCTAAATTATTTTCTATGTAATCGAACAACTTACTTGTTACCTTAATGATAACAACCTGATCAAGTAACTCAATCTTGTCATCCTTACGCCATTCAAAAAATTCGCAGACATTATACCCATTTTCTTCGCCTTCAAACCAGTTGATCCATACATCCCGAATGTGGACCATCACCAAGCCCCCTTGCTCTAAGAATGTTGTACAAACAGTATGGGCATAGGTGAGGAAATTTATTCCACTATTATTAATTCGAGATTTATTTTTGTTTAAACTCTTTTTTATCTCTTGGAAGCCGGGATGTAAATACTAATTAATATCATAATAAAACCAATCAGAAATAGGTGAAATTCTACTCTTAAAGCAATAAATTTTAAATAATAGACAAAAGTATACCCTGCTGTCACATAGTTTAAGTAAGCAATCATGCTAACACCACCAGATACAGCAAGTCCAAAGCCAATTAACAACAGAAAGAAGCGAAAAATCACAGCTTGTCCCTCAAACATACTTGCAGTTTAACGTTTGGCATATGTTTTCCTCCCTTTTCAGGTTATTGACTACATATAATTATTTCTGCTAAAAACAACAAAATCCTCTAAAAAAAATAAAGAGAAGTTATAAATACTTCTCTTCACCATATTTAGCGTAGTTCTTGACCAAATTCTGAAGCTTTTAAGATTTCTTTTGTATCTATTTTCAGCAGATCTTTCATTGTTATTTTATTATTCTTTTCTAAGTAAGCTTTAACAATTAAGTAACCTGCACTGTAACCGAACCATTTTGGAAATCCACGACCAGAGTAGTCGCCATACAAAAATCGATCATGCTTATCTTTTCCTTTCGTGTCTAGATATCTTTTCACTCGCAGCCAGTAAGGGAGAAGTTCCTCTTTCGTATACATCGATACCCAAGGTGCTAACACTGTCTCGCCGACTGTTAGTTCAACCGCCACCTCTGCCAACCCTTCAATAATAATCGAATCTAATAATGTTAATTCATGGAATTTTTTTTGTAAGGTGGCAAGTCGACAAACATGGTTATATTCATGGGTTAATAATGCTTGAATTTCACTTTTTGTTAACTCCTTAGTTAAGAATAACAAGATAACATGGTGGAAACTAACGCCCATTTTTCCCTTTAAGTCTTTCATAACGATCTCATTTCTTCTTTCCGCTGGAAAAACATAAATATTGGCGTCTTCTCCTCCCCATAATTCTCTTAATTTATCATAATGGGTTTGAAGTATTTCCCAAACACGCTTTTTTTCAAGTAGTTTCAATTCTTCATGTATTTTCGCATCAGGGTAAAACATTCCATTTTCCAAAAAATACTTATGAAGTTGAGTAGCATTGAATTCTTCAAAATGCTCTGCTATTGGTTCACAAAGAATATCTCGTTGAATTTGAAAGTATTGCATCGATGAAATTTCTTTTCTGCGTTTGATAAATTCTCTTACCAATAAGTTAGATTTTGCAACACCCACTTAACACACCTCCAACATTTCCTACTATCTATAGGTATGTTGGTGGATTGGAGATGCCACATTGATTTTTAAGGATGGCTTCTAACTATTTAGTAGTTTTACTATACTCTATACGGTAAACTCTAAACTTATTTTTTTACCCGCCTCATCCCAGACAAGTGTTGCATCAAATGTTTTTTCTCCCTTTTAAATCCTTTCAGTACACTTGTTTTTCCCGAGTTGAGCAATTTTGATATTGTTGAAGCTGAGAGTTTTTTTTCCTAATATTGTTTTGGAAATGATAAAACTACATGATGTTTTTTTATAGTTTGAACACCCATAAACCTTCCCCTTATCAATAACATCACCATCGCATAGCTTGCATTTACCAAGTTTTTTCCCTAATGTGTATTTTGAAGTTGACTTACTTTTCACTTCATATTCTAGGCCAGCTATATTCCATTCCTTTGCATTATTAGTGGCATCATCTATAATTTTTTGAGTTAATTTCTTTGTTTGCTCCATAAAGGTTGCAGGGGATGCTTTTCCCTGGCCAATTTCAGCTAGACGTTGCTCCCACTTTGCAGTCATTTCCGGAGAAGCTAGAATGTTTTCCCCTAATGCCTCTATTAGAATTTTAGCTTTCTTTGTAGCAGTAACCTTATTTTTCACGACTTCGATATAGTTTCGTTCTTTAAGCATGGTAATAATCCCCGCTCGAGTCGCTTCTGTCCCTAAGCCCTCAGTTTTATTCAGCACCTTTCTCTAACTCTTCGTTATCTAAATACTTACCTGCTGTTTTCATTAACGTTATTAACTGCCCTTCTGTAAATCGTTTTGGTGGCTGTGTTTTCCCCTCTTTTACCTGAACTGTTGTTACTATTCCTTGTTCTCCTTCGTCAAGTACAGGTAATATTACATCATTGTCGTCTTCTTTCGTAAAGACCACTTTTCTCCACCCATCGGTAATTTGTTGTTTACCTTTAGAGACAAATTTCGCTCGTTATCTACCAATGTTACAACCGTAGAATAATCAAAAATAGCTGCTGGAAAATGGGCAGCAATCAAGCGACGAACGACCAAGTCATATATCTTCGCTTCATCACTTGCAAGCTTATCTGGGTCCTTAACTTGTTCAGTAGGAATAATCGCGTAGTGATCGGTTACTTTTTTATCATTTACGTAGCGCTTGTTGTTCAGTAATGAGTTAACAGGGGTTGGAAAGAATTCAGCATATTGAGTAAACTTACTTAGCTTCTGCAATATTTGTGGAAAAGTTTCAGCTTCACCTTCCGTTACATAATTTGAATCCGACCTTGGATAAGAGACAATTCCTTTTTGATATAACTTTTGCAATACATCCAAGGTTTTTTGCGGTGAAAATTTATAAACACTATTAGCTGTTGCTTGAAGTGCTGAGAGATTAAAGAGAAGTGGTGGCTCGAATTTCTTTCGCTCTTTCTCTGCTTGAAATATTTCTGCAGTCTTTCCTTCACAAAATGCGGCTATTTTACTTGCTAACTCTTCTTGTTCAATTCTTGAATTGTTATCTTGTTCCCATTTCCCTTCGTATTCTTTTCCGTTTATAGAAAACTTTGCAATAACTTCCCAAAATAACTTTGACTGAAACTGTTCAATATCTAGCTCCCTCTTCACAATAAGAGCTAGGGTAGGAGTCTGGACTCTCCCCGCAGAAAATACATCACTAATTCCTCTGTCTTTCAAAAGGATCGAATAGACTCTTGAGGCATTCATTCCAACTAACCAATCTGCACAAGCTCTCGTGTACGCCTCATAATACAAACTTCTTGTATTTTCTTCGTCTAACAATTGATCAAAGCCATCAAGAATTGCTTTTGGAGTTAACGAAGAGATCCACAAACGTTTCATTGGTTTTTTAACTCCACTTTCTTGAACGATACTTCTAATAATGAGTTCACCTTCACGCCCCGCATCACCGCCGTGTATGATTTCAGTAACCTCTTTGCTACGTAGCAATTTATTAATAATTTGATATTGCTTATTTTTCGCTTTCACAACTTCATAGCGAAATTTATCTGGGATGATCGGCAAATTGGCTACTGTCCACTTTTTCCATGTAGGATTATAAGTTTCGGGAGAAACTAGCTGAAGTAAATGTCCCACAGCCCACGTACAATACCCACCATTAGGAAACCATTTATTTGGTTCTATAATAATATAGCCATCTTGTTTTCTTGTTTTAAATTGGGAAACTAACGCGAAGCCTTGGTCTGGTTTTTCGGCAATTAGTAGTTTCATAAAAAAAACCTCATTTCTAGTTCATTTTATTATCTTACGCGTTTTTATTAAATCTCGCAAAATCTAAAATAAATGGTAAGTCTTACATTCAAAGTATCGAGGATCCATTCAACTTTTACAAATTTGTGTTATTCTTAAATTGTGTCAAATCTATGAATTTAATAATTGGGGAGTTTTTTAGTGCTGTATAAGGGGTGACAGGGGAGTGAATAAAACAGTCGAAATTACACCTTTTTTTAAACAGTTATCAAAAGAAAATCAAGATATTTTGATACAAAATGGTGTAGAAAACGTTTGTCAGAGAAGGAACAACCTTGTTTTATGAGGGGGATGAAGCAAGAAGCATTTACTTAATAAGATCTGGGAAAGTACGATTAAGCAAATGACGATTGACCATAAGAAGTTTTTTCTTCATTTGAAACAGGATGATGATATTGTTGGGGAATTTAGTTATTTAACGATATGTCTGTTAGTATGACTGCAGAAGTAGTTGAAGATTCTAGGCTTGTAAAATTTAATCGGGATCACTTGGAAGCTTTATTCGTGCAAAATGGGGAAATTGCCGTATCCTTTATAAAGCTGTTTGCCAGAAATACTCAATCAACACAAGCCAAGTTTTCAGATCTTCTTCTTTATGGGAAAGTGGGAGCGCTTTATTCAATCCTTATCCGCTTCAGTAATTCTTATGGAGTTAGGTATCATAACGATATCCTTATAAATGTAAAGCTCACAAACCAGGATATCGCTAATTACATCGGTACTTCCAGGGAAACTGCAAACAGAATGTTGCAAGATTTAAAGAAGGATAATATTATTGCTTTTTTAAATGGTAGTATCCTTATTAAAGACCTTGATTATTTAAAGAACCATCTCCGTTGTGGGAAATGTCCTGTTGAAATTTGTACCATTTAAACGAACAAAAACTAAATAAAAGGTGAATCTACATCACTAGATGTTTTGAAATCTACTCGAAACAGAAAAACATTATGAAAATGCTTTTAATTTCTAATGTGCTTGTTCACGTAGATTGCAACGTGTGTTCGATCGGAAAGTTCTAACTTTGAAAGAATGTTACTAACATGGGTTTTCACAGTTTTAATACCTATGTGAAGTTCCTCGCTAATTTCTTTGTTACTTTTCCCTTCGCCTAATAGAGTTAACACTTCTCTTTCTCGTCTTGTTAACGATTCATGTTTAGGCTTCTCTTTCATACGATTGAACATTAAACTAGCTACTTTTCCTTCAATTGTAGGTTCACCTTTCATTGCTTTTTCTATCGTCATTGCAATATCACTGGCACTTGTTGTTTTTAATATATAGCTAAAGGCACCTGCCTCAATGACTGGAAAAACCATCTCATCATCAATAAAACTCGTCAGGACAATAATTTTGATTTCGGGATTGGTACTCGTAATTCGCTTTGTCGCTTCAATTCCATCCACTTTTTCCATCATTAAATCCATTAAGATTACGTCTGGTTTTAGTTCGAGTGCAAGATTAATAGCTTCCTCACCGTTACAACCTTCACCAATAATTTCAATCCTTTCTTCTAAGCTCAAAAATGTTTTTAGTCCCATTCTCACCATCTCATGGTCATCAACAATCAATACTTTTATTTTATCGGTCACGAGTTTTCCTCCTTTTTTTCTAAATTTAATCTTAATGGAACTCTTAGTTCGAGCTTTGTTCCTTTATTAGGATAAGAGAGGATCGTTAAATTTCCACCAAGTTCTATCATTCGTTCCTTCATGGTTAATAAGCCGTAAGACCCTTTATTTTCAACATTTTCAACTACAAACCCTACCCCATTATCTTCAAGAATAATAAAAAGTCGTTCACCTTTTTCGTAAATTTCCATTCGGAAGATAGATGCCTTTGAATGGCGTAGCATATTAGAAATAGCTTCTTGAATGATACGAAATAATTGATCTTCAATTTTTGAAGGTAACGCTCCTATCTGACTAAAATTAAGTTGCAGAGTTAAGTGTTTGTTCTTTACTTTTAATTCTTCAAATAAAGCCTTCATTCCTTCTTCAAAGGATTTACCATCTAAAGTTACTGGTCTTAAATGCATAATTAACGCGCGAAGCTCCTGTTGTGCATTATTGACCATTTTTTCAACATCACCTAATACAACCATTGCTTGTTGTTGATTTTTTATGATTAGTTTAGGAAGTGCTGCCATAGTCATTGAGATCGCAAAAAGCTGTTGACTAATCGCATCATGGAGATCCCTCGCTAATTTCCTTCTTTCATCTAAAGAAGCGGCCTGTTCTGCTTGCTCTATTAATATTGAATTCTCACTTAAAAGCTTCTGCAACGTATAGACCTGTTTCTCATAATGTTCAGCCATGGCATTAAAACGCAACGATAGCTCTGAGAACTCATTTTCACCTTGAATATGGACACGTGATGCAAGCTTCCCTCGTGTAAAAGAATTAGCAGCATCAATCAGCTTTTCCGTTTGATTTTTTACATATTTAGCAAAAGGATAACTATACAAAAATGAAACCACCACATTGATTAGAAAAACATAGAGAGTTGCTAGTAAGAGATACATAAAAAAGGCATTCGTAAATAACATGTTTTCATTTGGTAAAAGTTTAGTTAGCCTAGGGGAATATTGAATGATGGTCGCTAAACCCAAAATACCTAAACTAAAGATGATGCTACTTAACATGACAATTCTCCATTGATTTTTTAAAAATTGCCACTGAATTCCTGATAGTTTCCTGTCTCTTTTTTCCATCTTAATCCACTCGCTTTACTTTAACATCCCCAATTGAAAGTTGAACATAGATCGCAACCTTCTTGTTTGCTAAAGCATAGTTTTCACTCACGTAGGATACAAACCTATTGGTTCCAGATTGTTTATTCTCAAAGACTTTTACGTCCCCAAGCTTAACATCGACATTTATTTTTACCGGCAGGTTATCAGGAACTAGTATTTTAATATCACCTATCCCTCCTGATAAATTAATTAAGTTTTCTCCGTCTTCCAACATCGCTGTTGATAAATCAACGGAAATATCTCCTATTCCAACCCAAGTTTGCAATTCTTCAATTTGCCATGGAGTCTTACCGAGGCGAATATCACCGATAAGTGTTTTTCTACTATTAAAATTTGATATTCCTTTTCGTTTTTTTGTTAATACGTCCTCCATATCTGCAGCATCCTTACCACTTAGATCAACAACAATTAAGTCAGATCTTCGGTTAAAAATAATTGATAGACCAAAGTAAATTATTAATATCGGCCATGTCCAGCTCCAAAATTGTCCAGCGCTAATCGCAAAGATATCTAACTTATTTCCTTGCAATATAATTCCGATAGCTAATATGAGCAATCCCCAAAATAATTTATTGACTCGCCACATCCCATCTCTGAGCTTCCTAGTAAAATAAATTAGACCTCGTAAAACTTGCCTAAGGCCAAAATAAATAATTAGCACTGGCCAATAAGTAGAAAAGAAGGTGACCATCGTCATCTCGATTACCCCTACATTTGTTAACAGAAACAAAACTCCTACAGCGAATATCAGCAACCCGATCATTTTTTTTGCCATATTAATTCCTCATTTTCATATATTTTTTAAGAAAAGCGCAATCGCCCTGCTTAGCCCCGACAAAAGCTACTGACCTCGTTCACAACATGTGTTACTTCTAGAGTTACTACATGTAGCTTTGCCTCGAGGACCTACTGGACCACAGAGGCAGCATTTAAGTGAACGAAGGTTATTTGACCTCGAGGGGCTGGGCACTGCTCCTGCGTCACTACGTTTACTCGTCGCAAAACCTGCAATGAAGTAACTTCACTGATGTGTATTGGAGCTAGACAGTTATTACGTTGAAATTTATGCTTTCTTAAACTACTTAGAAAAGCGCTAGCGCCCTGAGAAAAAAGTGTAGTGTACTTTCTCCCGGGTAGCCCCGACAAAAGCTACTGACCTCGAGGGTCTAGGAGCTAGACATTTTGAGAAGACAGCCTAATTAAAAAATACATCATCTAATTTTACCATTCCTTTGCTTTCATTTATGCATTTTTCTCTTTGATAACGTCCTCATTAACTCATGTATTTTTCCTTGTACTAATAATACTACCTATTTTACTCTCATTTAACCGACATCGGTTGGTTTTTTTCTCAGACTAGAGGCTGATTTTTCTTCTACAATTAATGATTGTTTCTACATAAATAGCCACTTTTCTGCTATAATCTAGTTTGTATGCTGAAAGGAGTGGTTCTAGGTTGGGGAGTAGTGATAATAAGAGTGTAAAAAACAAAACAATTAAACGCAAAGTTATTATATTAACAATCTTAATTATGATATTACTAGCTTTCTCTGCTTTTGCTTATACAAACCATCAATACGAAAAAGCAAGAAAAGAATCATTACGGGTCATTGAAGAAAACAATGGCAAGCAACAAGGAACTGAGAATATAGATTTTAAGGGGGACCATGATATCGCTGATCATATCCATATACTCTTAATTGGTGTGGACAGTGAAGGGGATGGCCCTGCTAGAACAGATACAATCATAGTTGCTCAATACCAACCGAAAAATGGTAAAGTGAAACTAATTTCACTTATGAGGGATAGTTATGTTTCCATCCCTGGGTATCGTGACAATAAAATTAATACAGCTTTCTTTTTTGGAGGACCTGAGCTTCTAAGACAAACAATTAAAGAAAACTTTGATATTGATATCCATTATTTCGCTTCCATAGACTTTAATGGTTTCGAAAGAGTTGTTGATATTATTTCACCTGACGGAATTGAAGTTGACATAGAACGAAGAATGTTCTACCAAGATGTTACCGGCAATGTGTATATTAATTTTGAGCCTGGAATACAACGATTAGACGGAAAAGAAGCATTAAATTATGTACGCTTCCGTAGTGATAGAGAAAATGACTTTGGAAGGGTTCGCCGCCAACAAGAAATACTTTCAAAATTAAAAGATGAACTTCTTACCTTTTCAGGCGTAACCAGACTACCGACATTATTAGGTGCCGTTGAACCCTACATTACGACTAACATTCAAAACAAACATTTTCTAGATTACGGTCGAAGTTTCTTTTTAAACCCAATTGATCAAGTTGAAACACTTACAATCCCCACCCAAGGCTCTTATATAGACTCACGCTACAGCCATGCTGGCGCAGTTCTGGAATTGGACATGGAAATAAATAAAAAGGCAATTCATGAATTTTTAGAGTTAAACACTTTAGATGTACAATAAGCAATCTATAAGAAAGAGGATGACCTATATGTCATCCTCTTTCTTCTTTATTCGCTATATTTTTTAAATACTAATGTTGCATTATGACCACCAAAACCTAATGAATTACTTAGTACAGCACGAACTTCCTGTTTTCTAGCTTTGTTTGGCACATAATCTAAATCACATTCTGGGTCTGGTGTCTCGTAATTAATTGTTGGTGGGATGATGCTATCTTCAATTGCTTTAACTGAGAATATTGCTTCTACAGCACCAGCAGCACCTAAAAGGTGACCTGTCATAGATTTTGTAGAGCTTACAGCTAGTTTATTTGCATATTCACCAAACACTTGTTTAATTGCTAATGTTTCATATTTGTCGTTATAATGAGTACTTGTACCATGTGCATTCATGTAATCAATATCTTCTGGGGATAGTCCAGCATCCTTTAATGCCATACGCATCGCCCTAACCCCACCTTCACCTTCAGGAGCTGGTGCAGTTATATGATACGCATCTCCAGTTGCCCCATATCCAACGATTTCTGCATAGATTTTCGCTCCACGTTTTTGGGCATGCTCCAACGATTCTAGAATAATGATTGCTCCACCTTCACCCATAACAAAACCATCTCGATTTAAATCAAAAGGACGGCTTGCTGTTGCTGGGTCTGGATTTGTCGATAAAGCTTTAGCCGCACTAAAGCCTGCCATTGACATATTTGTAATTGGTGCTTCACATCCTCCGGTAATCATAGCATCAGCATCACCGCGTTCTATTACCTTAAAAGCATCACCAATTGAATTTGCTCCAGATGCACAAGCTGTAACTGTACACGAATTTATGCCTTTAGCGCCTAGTGTAATGGATACTTGACCTGCTGCCATATCAGGTATAAGCATTGGTACAAAAAAGGACTTACACGTCGATGACCTTTTTCTAGAAAGATAGAAAATTGTTGTTCATACGTCTCCATTCCGCCAATGCCTGATCCAATCCAAACACCTATACGATCTGCATTTGAGTCATTGATTTCTAATTTAGCGTCTTCGACTGCCATTAACGCACTTGCCACAGCATACTGTGTAAAACGATCCATCTTTCTTGCTTCTTTTTTATCCATAAAGACACCAGGGTCAAAATCTTTTAACTCAGCTGCAACAACGGTTGGAAATTGTGTTGGGTCAACTCTAGTTAGTTTCCCGATTCCTGATTTTCCTGCAATTACATTTTCCCAAGTAGTTGCAACACTATTTCCCAAAGGTGTTACCGCTCCTAAACCTGTAACAACAACGCGATTTTGCTTCATTTCAAATTCTCTCCTTTATAATAGTTGCTTATTTATTACCTACCCCAACGTATTGCGACTGAACCCCATACTAGTCCAGCACCAAACCCAACTAATACAACAATATCTCCGTCCTTAATTTTCCCATTGTTCAGTTCGTTAACAAGTGCCATAGGAATTGATGCAGAAGAGGTGTTACCATATTTATGAACTGTTTTTGACATTTTTTCTTCAGGGAGTTCAAGCCTTTGCCTTGAGGCTTCCATAATTCGAATATTTGCTTGATGTGGGACAAGAAAGTCTACATCTTCCTTTGTTAACCCAGCCTTTTGAATTACATTTAATGCCGATTCACCCATTTGACGAACGGCAAATTTAAACACTTCTCTTCCATTCATAGTAAGGAATTGCCCTTCTTGAGTTATATGTTCAGCACCTGTACCATCAGCACCTAACTCAAAAGCTAATATCCCTCTATCTTTTGAGACAGGACCCAATACGGCTGCACCTGCTCCATCTCCAAACAGAACTGCTGTATTTCGATCCTCCCAGTTCATAAGCTTTGATAGCTTTTCAGCTCCCACAACTAATACATGCTTATAATCACCTGTTTGAACAAACTGTTTAGCTGTAACAATTCCATAAATAAAGCCGGCACATGCTGCACTTACATCCATAGCTGCTGCATTTTTGGCACCAAGTTTCTCTTGTATAACTGCCGATACAGACGGAAAAGGTCGATCAGGCGTGACTGTAGCTACAATAATTAAATCTAGTTCTTCTGGATTAATATTCGCTTGCTCTAACGCTTCCTTTGCAGCTAGATAGGACATATGTGAAGTATCGTGATGTTCTGGAGCAAATCTGCGTTCCTCAATACCTGTTCTTGTTCTTATCCACTCATCGGATGTATCCATTCTTTTTTCCAAATCAAAGTTTGTGACAATATTATCTGCTAAATAGGAGCCCATACCAAGTATACCTACATTAACCATCTTTAGCGTCCTCCTTATCAAAATTACATATTCCTAAAATAAATTATTAGTTTTAATGTTTATACATTTTTTATACTACTTAATATTATGACCTGATACTAATTTTAATTCATCTGTTTGGCTTTGTCTACTATTTGACTGGTAAAAAAATTCGGGCACATGGCTCTGACACTCTCCTTATAAAGCTAACATAGCTTTATATTGTACAAATCTTTTCGCTGGAGGTGAAAATATGGAAGATAATAAGCAAGAAGGTCAAGGTAGAAACTTTTTTGATAGCTTAATGTTTGGGCCGCCACCACAAGGATCCAAAACTATAGAACAGCAGAAATCGACGTCTACAGACGCACCTGAAGAACAAACTCAAATCCAACAAAATCAAGTTCAGAAAAATAATGGACAACTAAGTCACACCGAAAATAGTCATGATCAACCACAACTGGACCTAGTACAAATGATGCAACAATTTGACTCCTTAATGGACTATGCAAATAAATTAGGACCAACTCTAAAAAAACTGAGTCCGTTATTTGATCTATTTAAAGGTTTCAATGAAAAAAAGTAAATCAAGGAAAGTCTTATACCGTAAATCATGAAAGCTAGGTTGGACTCTTCTTTACTGACTGTAAAAATACCAGGCACCTTCTAACTTGCTAAGTAAGGCAAGTGATCTGATATAACACATTAACAATTAAACAACAACAATGTTTACGAAAAAGCCTTATAAACAGCCAAATACAAAAAAAGAGGATGACTCTAGAGTCATCCTTATCTTACGACTATTTAATAGCCAGATTGCCCAAAAGGTCCGGGACCATATGGCATTTGACCATATGGTGATGGACCATATAAGCCTGGGTTATACGGGTATGGGCTAGGACCGTACGGTGGTGGACCTCCATATGGACCTGGACCATATGGAGTTGGTGAAGAGCCAAATAAACCGCCTCCTGGCCCTGATAACGCACTAAACAACAAACCGCCTCCTGCTAAGCCAGCTAAAAATGGTAACACAGGTGAGCTTCCTCCACCATGATGGTGGTGATGGGAAGGATGGTGTTGATGTGAGCGATGCCCAAAACCTCTCATCATTGGGTAATATCCAGGATACATATATCTAAGCCTCCTTAAAAGTTTGGCTTTCAGCTAAAGTTAAGCATTGCCTTAGTTTTTATTATCAACAAGTAGATATATAGTAACTAAGACTACTGTTACCTCTAGGTCTGTATCATCATATGTGTATCTGTCCCGTTCTGAGTATGTCCAAATGACTTTTCGAGGAGGGCAAACGCCTCTTTTACAAGGATGACGGGGGTAAGTGGTGGGTTTGAAGTACTAACCTGTTGTGAAAAAAACTGGTTGATGGAAAATTTTACTACTACAACTTCCGCAAGAAAACAAAAAAATGCAGAATGAAAATGTTTTTAGCACCTAATCTAATGCTTTCAACATTCTACATTCTACATTCTACATTTCCTATTCATTTGGTAATTTACCAGTTTCGATGTATGTATTGATAGCTGTGTCTATCTTATTCTGTAGTTCTAGAGGCACTTCCGGACTGTAGTTACCAAGTGTGATAACACCCTCAGCAAAGTCATAATATTTATTTCCAGTCCCTAGCTCGCCTTTAAGAAACTTTGAAGTGACTAATTCATAAAGATCGTCTACATGTTGAATTGTACTGGTTAACACAGTCGATTGACCTAAATCAGAATGATCTCCAACAAAACCAATGACATATAAACCATGCTTTTTTACTTCTTCAATTATAGCAACATGGTAGCCATCACCAGCCGGATAAAAAACATCAACACCATCTGTTACCATTTGATTATATAAATTTAAGGCTTTTTCAATATCAACCCAACTTGAAACATATTCTACCTTTACTTCAACGTTGCTATTTTGATACAAAGCGCCATCAATAAAACCATCAACCTCCGGCTGCCATGGAAATGCTGCTAAGACTCCAACTGTGTTCGCTTCGGACATTTCACTTGCCAGCATTCCAGCGAAAAAGCCCATTGAATAACCTTCAAAGTGTAGGCTAGTAATATTATCACCGTGAACATCGGCATTAAAAGTGATAAAGTGTATATTAGGATATTTATCTTTCAAGTCCATAAAAAATGGCGCAAATAACTGCCCGTGTCCAAAAATCAAATTCACACCTGAATCAACAAATTCTGCTACTGCCAATTCTGCTTTTTCTTTTGAATTAATCTCTTCCTTATAAAAGACATCAACATTTAAGCTTGCGTGAATTTTCAGGAGCCCTTCATAGCCCTTAGTATTCCAGCCTTGATCATCGATATTGTGAGGCAATAGTAGTCCAACCTTTGGGCTTACCTCTGTTTCTGTAACTGTTGAACAACCGACAATGAATAAACATAGGAATATCGTAACAGTGATGCGTATAACATTCATAAGTAATAAGCACTCTCCTTTTGAGATTAGGAAAAACATCAGAAAACCTAAGCGGGTCAAAAATGCCAGCAAAGCAAAAAGTTTCATAGTTTAAATCTAACTATAACAGTAAAACGCTTACTTTTAATTATATACTAAAAATAACAAATAGTGTTGTTATTTGCTAGTCCCCTTTTTTCACTATATTAAATATGATAAAATCAAGCAATAGAAAACTTACCTGTAATTTGTGATAAAATACATGAGGGTAATTACTCTACTATTACTATAAATGAATAACTACGAAATAATATGTTTAATATGGATTGAATTTCATAATCACCTTAACCGAGCTATATCAATCTAAATGTCGTTACGAATGGATTTTACGCAACTACATTTAGAACTTCGTAGCGAAAATAATGAATGATGAAATCATTAAATTGTTATTTCTTTAAGAAAGAGGCACAAATTTATGAAACATAGTTATGAACAAGAGGTTCAATCAAGAAAAACCTTTGCCATTATTTCTCACCCTGATGCAGGGAAAACAACACTAACAGAGAAATTACTTTATTTTGGTGGGGCAATTCGAGAAGCTGGGACAGTCAAAGGAAGAAAAAATTCGAAGCATGCATTAAGTGATTGGATGGAAATTGAGAAACAACGCGGAATTTCTGTAACAAGTTCGGTCATGGAATTTCACTATAACGATTACCATGTAAATATCTTAGATACACCTGGGCATGAAGATTTTAGTGAAGATACCTATCGCACACTTACAGCTGCGGATTCAGCAACGATGCTTATTGATGTTGCTAAAGGGGTAGAAGCTCAAACAATTAAGTTATTTAAGGTTTGTCGAATGCGAGGAATCCCGATATTTACGTTCATTAATAAGTTAGATCGCCAAGGAAAAGATCCTTTTGAGCTCATGGAAGAACTCGAAGAAGTATTAGGGATTAGATCTTACCCAATGAACTGGCCAATAGGGATGGGGCAGGACTTCAAGGCTGTATTTGATCGAAGTAAAAATCGTCTAGAATTATATAATCATCAAAATCCGAGTAAAGTAGAAATTATTGAAATTAATGGCTATCTTGATCCGACCATTGATCAGGTCATCAATGATGAACCCTTAGTAAAGCAATTTAGGGAAGAAATGGAGCTTCTTGATGTAGCGGGAGATCAATTTGATTCAGAGCTTATTGACAGTGGTCAATTGACACCTATCTTTTTCGGTAGTGCTATCTCTAATTTTGGTGTCCAAACTTTCTTAAATCATTTTCTAGAAATGGCACCTTCTCCTACACCAAGAAAAAGTAATGAAGGCATCGTTGACCCTTTAGACTCTAAATTCTCAGGTTTCGTATTCAAAATTCAAGCGAACATGAACCCAGCACATCGTGATCGAATTGCTTTTTTAAGAATTACTTCAGGAATTTATAAAAAAGGCATGACCGTCAATCATGTGAGACTTGGTAAACCACTACGGTTAGCTCAGCCAACACAGTTTTTAGCACAAAGTAGAAGTTCAGTTGAGGAAGCGTACGCCGGAGACATTATTGGTTTATTTGATCCAGGAACATTTCGCATCGGGGACACTCTCGTTGAAGATGGATCATTTGAATTTGATGAAATGCCTCATTTCTCACCCGAACACTTTTGTGCAATTTCTGTAAAAGATGCCTTAAAGCATAAATCCTATGAAAAAGGTATTAGACAGCTAACAGAAGAAGGAGCAATTCAATTATTCCAGACGTATCAAAAGGTTATTGAACAGCAAATTGTTGGGGTAGTTGGCGTTCTCCAATTTGAGGTCCTTGAACACCGTTTAAAGGCCGAATATAAAGTTGATATACGCCTTGATCGACTTCCTTTTTCCTATGCAAGATGGGTGTCTGGTGAGAAAAAGGATCTTGAAGCGTTTGTTCGGACCCAACGTAATTTAGTTAAAGATCGTGACGATCGACTCGTAGTACTTTTTGAAAATGATTTCCAAATGAGAACTGCACAAGATAAATATCCAAACATTAAATTCTTCGAGAACTCATTTATAAAAGAAAGCTAGGTCACTGACCTAGCTTTTTCTTTCTATATAAAATTTCTGCCACAAGGCCCCCCGCTATAGCTAAAACTACGCTTACTGGTTCACTTACTGAAAAAAGTTGCCTTGCTAATAAAAAAAGGATAATCGTTACAATCGTAAATATTGCTAGACCAATTACAATTTGCTTTGTTTTCATTAATCTCTCCTAATTACTTAACATACAAATGCTTATACCTTTGCATATGTTCTTTTTGTGCAGCTAAACCATCTTCCAAGTTTGTGGTGACTTTGAAACCTAACTGTGAGACAACTTTATCATTACTTATTGATACTTGTAGTCTCTGGTCCGTTGGTATGATACTGAAGTCGTTACAAATGATCGCCTTTCCTCGATACCACTCATTTACTTTTCCACTAGCAATATTATAGACTTCATTTTTACAATTTTCCTCTATTCCTGCTTTTACTAGTGTATCAAGAATATCATCAATATACAAAATATCTTCCGTCACTCGATCATCCTCAATTACTTTTGATGAATGAGTCATTTGCTCAACAATTAATTTGCTATATGTCATATCAATTCTCTGCCAAGGTCCATAAATTGTTGGTAGGCGGAATATTACGTAAGGAACAGCAAATTCATTACATTTAGCCTTTATTAGTGATTCTGCCGCCATTTTTGTCAGACTATAAGGAGTATTTGGGTTTAAAGGAGTTCTTTCTGTTATTATTCCGGTTCTTTCACCGTATACTTGAGTTGAAGAAGTGAAGATGAGTTTTATCCTGTTAGCACAAGCGGCGATAATCTTACCTGTTACATCAACATTATCTTCTATTGTGGTTCTAAGGTCATTCCACTTTCGATCTTTACTCGTTGCTGCAGCAAGGTGGTAAACAACATTTATATCTGTAAATATTGCGTTCAAATCTACTTCTTCCAACTTTTCATTTAGAAAAGTAAACGAAGAGTTTCTTCCAAGCCATAGTAGTTTTTCTTCGTATAAATCAGTAAGGTTTTCTTCCACCATACCATCAATGCCAATAACTTCAAAGCCCTTTTCTAAAAGTCGTTGACATAAAGAAAAGCCGATAAAACCTAGGGCGCCAGTAACAATAATTTTATTCATATTTTAACTCCCCCATTAGATTTCATTTATTATTCATATGAGGAAAAATGCCCAATTAGTACAGAGGCGACCCGTACAAGTTCCTCTCAGATTATGCTTGAGATTATCAAAATAAACACCTCCTCACTTCATACTAGTAGAGAAGGTGTTTATAATTGCTGCTGATGCTTCTTTAGAAATTGAATAGTAGGTGTTGCTAATTCATGAAAAGGTTTTGATTTTAGATAAATTGAAACCTCGACACTTTTTTCATCCTTGTTACAGAATTGTTCGTATGGTCGAACATGACTTTGTAAAGAATAAGGAGTTGCATGCATGCAATGAATAATTTTCGTCGGGATTGGCATCCTTTGATAATTATGAATCACCATTTCCGAAATAATTTGTTCAAGTTCAATTTCCTCCAGATTATAGGCTTTCTTTAACTCTTTTAAGAAACGCTTATAAAATAGCTTATTACTTTTTTCTTGATCAAAGTAATCCTTTAAACTTAAACATGGATTAATCATCACTACTGAGCGGATGGCATCTTTTAACTCGGGAATTAATTTCGCGGCTACTAATGCTCCCATCCCTTCAGAAATAATATGAACTTTTTTATTTAAAATTTCTTTCTTCATTACATCATCATAAAGTCTTTTAACATGTCTACAAGCTTCATCACTACCCCAATGTCTCCCGAATAAATTTGAATAAACAAGCGTATAACCTGCTTGTTTTAACTCCTCAATAAACTTAGCTTGATCCGGACGCTGGTGCCAAGAACTTGTATTGTTTCGGACAAAATGATTTACATCTCCGATTATAATAATAGCAAAGCCATTCGGCCTGTTAGGCAAATGAATGACAGTCCACTCTTCTCCAACTAAGAAAAATCTCTCTCTAATCTTCATAGCAATCCCTCGCATAGTTACTTCTTTAATAATGTATGCAAGGACATTTTTTGTTTGTCTAGGGCAATGCCTATTTTTACAGAGATTGTTCAAATAACTACAAATTACTCAAACAACGGCTTTATTGAGCAATATAGAAATGAGCTTTGAAACATGTTATTTGTTTCAAAGCTCATTTCTCCTATTGGATCATTAATAAAATACCATCTCGAATCCAGCAATATTACCGTCCGAATTTACTTTTATATGTCCATTTTCGATTTTGATTACTTGTTTCAGGAAAAGAATCTCCAGCTTTAAGCTTTACACTTTTCGGATTTTGTACCATATCACCTGTTTCTCCAATTTCTACATAAATACCATTGTTAGGTGCTTTTTGACCGTGAGTAAATTGTCGACTTTGTCCCATTTAAAGTGTCACTCCTTACAAATCTATATTAAGTTCTTTATTAATATGGATAATATCAGGAGAATTATTAAGGAACATTTAGCTAACTCAGTTAAACATTCCTATAAGGACAACAAATATGATACTATTAGCGATTTCAATTAAGCCAATTTGAATCGGTTTATACCGCCGAGTTTTTGGCATAAACCAAGCCTTTAGTGTACTAATGAAAAAAGCTATCGCTACCATTGGCAAACCTAATAAAATAATAAATGGTATCATTATACCATGGAAAAAATGAGATTTCCATAGAAATTCCATGTTATCTCTTTCACGAATCAAGGTTTTTACATGAAAAACACTAGCTGTGAAAAAGATAATAGTAACTAACATAAGAATTAATGCTTTTCCTTCAACCGTTCCATTTCCAATGTAATAAGCAATTAATACTAAGAAAGACAATGCTGTAATAGCTGATAGATCATTAACAAATAATCGTTCTTTTTTCATTTTTGCAAAAACAATATTTAAAAGAAAAAATGGAATAATGAAGATACCGATCAGGATAATATTAGGTAACATATAAAGGATCGGCAATGTAAATAACAATCCTATGGCAATATATATGATAAACGCAGGCACGACTTGTTTTTTCAGGGTTGGTTTTCTTATATATGCCAAAAATGGTCCTGAAGCAAAGTAAAACGCTAATACACCCACAAAGAAAATCAAATGTGACAAAGTCACCTTACTTGCAAACATGCCGACTAAATAAGGCACAATTAACATCGCCCATGCTCCGTGTTCTCTTGGAATAAACCATTTCATTTAAATCCCTCGCTTCTTAAGAGAAGTTTTAATTTATAACTTCATTTTACAGAAAAAATTTGTAACTCTAAGTGATTATTCTCACATAACCATAGCCTTTCACAGAATTGTGATATTTTACACTGTGACAATATCGTTTTCTTGTTAAGATCATTTTATGTTAAGGCTCTTTTCGTAAAACATTGTTGCTTTCAATAACTTACTGATTGTAGGTTAAAATAGATGCCAGCCATACTTGGTGGAATATCTAATCTTTTAATCGCAGAACAACAATCTGTGGAAATACGCCTATATTAATAACCTAGGGGTTGATCTATTTGTTACATGTAACGTTTTTGTATGACGGTAACCAGCCAGTCTTTGAGACATTACGAAGATTAAAGTTTAAATACGAGAACAATATTTATGTATTAACTGAATTAGGCTATAAAGCCACAATAAATCATGACTCAACAGCTAAAAAACTCCATTTAACATTTTCAAAAGAATTATCTTTTGAACAATACAAGCACTTGCATAAAATGATTAAATCAATAGCTGAAAATATTCACGCTACAGTTGATGATCATTTAGCATTAATGGGCTATTTAGAAGATGGCAATGAAGCATACATTTACCATGGTTGGAATAAATGGATGCAGTTTTTAGAAGGCGCAAAACATGTGTCGATGGAAGGACAAAAAGTACAAGTTTTTAATGAAACCCAACTGTTAGCTGAGGGGATTTTATTAGAGCTTGAAAAAGATGAAGACACTATTGATGAATTCAAAATTATTAAATGCACCATAATCACTAAAACTGGTGAAAAGACACTTACAGGTGAGCATTTAAGAATTATTCCAACAGGGGAATTTTAATTGTAATGTAGAGTGAGAAATCTAGAATTTTAAGTATTTCTCTCTGCAATGCGTCGAGGCATTTTCTAAATTAAAAAGACATGAATGCATTCATGTCTTTTCCTAGATCGTACATATTTCTACTGGACAATCACCGCAATGTAAGTAGTCTTTTAAGAATTCAAGGTCTTTAATCGTAATAAACCCTTTATCAACAGTTATAACCTTGTCTTTTTTCAAGTCATTGAGCATCCGATTGATACTTTCTCTAGTAGTCCCTATATAATTGGCAATGTCTTGATTTGTTAATTGGACATTAATTAATATACCGTTTTCAGATTTAACTCCATAAGAATTGCTAAAACGGATTAATGTTGAATAAAATGCACCTGTTTTTCCGCAGAGAATTAAATCACGGAATTTAGCTTGTGTTGATTGAGTATGCCTTGCAAACCACTTCATAAAAGCAACCGCAATCTCACCATTACGCCTAAAATTTCTTCAAGTGCTGGTCTTTCAAATTTAATTAAAACTGCGTCCTCAACGACCTCAGCTGTTACACTTATAGACATATCGTTAAATAAACCAACTTCACCTACAAGTTCATCTTTTTGCTTTAGATGAACACTGAACTCTTTTCCATCAGCAGTCATTTTACTTAGGCGTACTTTACCATCTCGAATTAAGAATACATTTTCTGGAAAGTCTCCTTCATAAAACAAATACGTTCCGCTCTTGGCAGTTATTTCTAAACCAATTGATAATAGCAGGTCTTGGTTTTCTTTTGATAACTCATTAAAGAAACGCTTCATTTCCAGCTCTTTCTTTTCCATTAAGAAAACCTCTCTTCTTAAAAATTTTTCTATAAACATGGTATTAATTATTATATTAACACTATATCAATGTTACTTAAAGAAAAATAAATAAAGATATAGATATTATGTCTAATTTGTGGACATATAGCTCCTAAAAGATTGTAACATGAAGTCACCTATAAGTAAAACTGAATAAATAACATCAAAGATAAAAAGGAGCTTACTATTAAGCTCCTTTCATTTGTTTTCCTTCTAGATTGTTTCTTTGCTGAGCAATATCAACGCTAGATAATTGATATTCTTCACTATGAGAACCCTTTGGTTCATCTAAAAACAACAGACAAAACAGGAAACTAAAAAACGCTCCTCCGGCTAAAATAAAGAAGAAGGTTTGTGGCGTAACAAGGGTAAAAATTGTTAAATAGACCACTGCTCCTACGTTTCCGTAAGCCCCTGCCATCCCTGAAATTTGTCCTGTGATTCGTTTCTTAATAAGTGGGATAACTGCAAATGTTGCCCCTTCTGCTCCTTGAATGAACATTGAAGTTAATACAGTGACAAGAACTGCGAGAATTAAAGGCCACTCAGAATTTATCATTCCCATTCCAATAAGTCCCAACCCAATTCCAAACATATAGATAAGCATGACTCTTTTCGACTTGTCATTTTATCGGAAAGCCAACCACCGAAAGGCCTTGCAAATAAATTAACAAATGCAAATGATGAGGCAATTAACCCTGCAGCTGTAGCCGTGAGACCGAATGTGGATAAAAAGAATAATGGCAACATTGAAACAATCGCTAATTCCGCTCCAAAGTTTGCAAAATATGTAGTGTTTAGTGCAGCAACATTTTTAAATTTATATTTATCATCTTCTGGTACACCAGCTCTTAAAATTGGTAAATTCACTCGTATAATTTGCAAAATCTGATACACTAAAACAACTATTAAAACTGCATAAATAATATACAAAGCTTGTTCGGAAAGGAAACCCAAATCTTTTAATCGCCACGAAAGCAATCCTAACGCACCAACTAATGGGACTGTCCACATGATTAATTGTACCATATCGCTATAAGTACTTACTTCCATTGCCGCAGTTTTTCTTGGTTTTTGATAGATTTTCCCTTCTGGAGTGTCGCTCACAACAAACCAATAAATAATACCATAAATCAAGCAAGCTATACCACTGAAAGCGATCGCATAGCGCCAGCCATCGTCACCACCGAACATCGTTATAGCAACCCACGGCAGGACAATAGCAGCTGCAGCTGATCCGAAATTTCCCCACCCTGCATAAAAGCCTTCTGCAAAGCCTACACTCTTTGGAGGAAACCATTCTGATACCATTCGAATACCTACTACAAAACTAGCACCAATTGAACTTAATAATAAACGTGAGATAAATAATTGCATCCATGTATCACCAAATGCAAACATAAATGTAGGAAACGCCATAACAATTAGCAAAATTGAAAAAACTCTTCTCGGACCATATTTATCGAGTAACATACCGATAACAATTCGAGCCGGAATTGTTAATGCAACATTTATAATTGCCAGTGCTGCCATATGATCTTTAGTTAACCACCCTACTGACTCAACCATCGTTCCTGCAAGCGGTGCCATATTAAACCAAGCAAAGAACGAAATAAAAAATGCAATCCATGTTAAGTGTAATGTTTTCGTACGCGAATTTTTAAAGTGGAACAATTCTCTACTTGTCATTGCATTCAATCCTCCATCAAAAGGATAATAATATGTAACTATTCTTCCACCTACTGATGATAGAAGAATAGTTTTTAATAGACTTATTTAACTTAACACTTTACTTCTGCATCTTTTCTTGAGTAGAAATACCATGTAATTACTAAACTTATTGCATAGTAAACAATAAAGATATATAAAGCAGTGTTTGCCATTCCAGTCGTGTCGATAGACCAACCAAAGATCTTCGGAATTAAGAATGCTCCATACGCCCCAATAGCCGATGTCCAACCGATTACAGCCGCTGCCTCTTTTTGATTGTTGAAAATATAAGGAATCATTCTAAATGTTGAACCATTTGCAATACCTGTTGTGACAAAAAGGATTAGGAACATGATTAAGAATCCATTGAAATTTCCTAAATTATAGAAGTAAATTACTCCAATTGTGGCTGCAATCATCACAATAATATCAATAAATGTGACGATAGCTCCTCCCACTTTATCTGAAACCCATCCACCTACAGGTCTAATTAATGCACCTACTAGTGGTCCTAAGAAAGCAAATTGTAAGGCATTAACTTCTGGAAATTCAGTTCTTATGAGAAGTGGGAATGCCGCTGAATAACCAATAAATGATCCAAAACACATTACGTATAGCCAAGTCATGATCCATGTATGTTTATTCTTAAAAATTACCGCTTGCTCTTTAATTGAAGCGTTGGTTCCTGGTAGATTATCCATTCCAAAGATTGCTGCAATCACTGTTAGAATAATTGGAATTACCCAAACAAAAGCTGCATTTTGAACCCATACTTGTGTACCATCTGATAAAACCTGAGGATTTCCTGCTACAGCTCCAAAAATCCCAATTGTTACAACTAACGGAGCTAAAAATTGTACGGCACTTACTCCTAAATTTCCGATTCCTGCATTTAAGCCAAGCGCTGTTCCTTTTGCTTTCTTTGGATAGAAAAAGCTGATATTAGACATTGAAGAAGCAAAATTCCCTCCTCCAAGCCCACAAAGAGCAGCTAAAATCGCCATCGTCATAAAAGATGTTTCTGGGTTTTGTACAGCAATACCAATACCTATTGCTGGAATAAGTAGTGATGCTGTACTGATAATAGTCCAGTTACGGCCTCCAAAAATAGGAACAACAAATGTGTAGAAAATACGAAGTGTTGCACCAGTTAGACCTGGAAGTGCTGCTAAAGTAAATAATTCAGATTTTGTAAAATTAAAGCCAATATCATTTAAGCTTGCTGCAGTAACTGACCAAATTTGCCATACAGCAAAAGCCAAAAGTAATGCAGGAATTGAGATCCATAAATTTCGAGTTGCATGTCGTTTTCCTTCAGCTTCCCAAAATTGTTCGTTTTCAGGCTCCCATCTTGTGATCCTTGCCATTCTAATTCCTCCTAGAAAAATAGTTCCTTCTAATTTTTGTCTTGTCTTAAGAGCTAATTTCATGATAGTTGATGGCCTACCATGGATGATGTGAAAATTCTCACTCGTATGTCGAAGTTCATAAAATATTCATATTTACCAGATTTAAAACTATAATTACCGTTCAAATAAGTACAATTAACCTACTCTTTATATTCGAGTTTACGCCACTGCATATAGGTTAGTAAGGCAATAAAAGCTGAGACGATACTTACCCCACTATAAATTAAAATATCTCCATACTCTCTTCCGTAATGAGCTTCAACTGTCCATTGAACCATTACAACGTTAACTATAATGGTTAGGATAATGATGGACCAACACGCTTTTTTACCCATGACGATACTGCCTCCCAACTGCATAAACAATTCCATTGTCGACTTCAATCTCAATCAAAGGAAGCTCACGTTGAGGAGGTCCGGCTTTTGGATGTCCATTGTTCACATCAAAATAACCTGCATGGCAAGGACATAAGAGTACGTCCTGGGTCTTCTCATAAAAAACAGGGCACATAAGATGAGTACAAGCACTATTATAGGCTTTTAAATCACCATTCACGGTGTGTATTAATAGTGCAGGATCACTTTCAGTTGGGTAATAAAATGTCACAGAATCACCTTCTGGAATATCAGAAAGCTTAGCGATTTCAACCCTTTCATAGTCCTTTTCGGCTATCCCTAGCATTGCCTTAACTGAAAAAGGAATAGTTGCTGCACCTAAAGCCACCGATGTTCCAACTGCAGTTTTTAAAAATGCACGACGGTTATATTTTAAATCGTCTTTTTGATTGAGATTATCCACTAAATTAATCATGTCATCGTTAGTATCTTTTTGATTGCGACCTAACTTCTTTTTTTCTGTCATGATGTTTTACCCTCCATTCACATATTTGAGATACTTAAAGCGAGGGGACCCCTCGCTTTAAGTGAGGAAGGGCTTTCCTCATTTATTATTAGTCACTGTAAACTCCGAAAAACTCTGGTACATACTGCCATTTGTCTTGTTCTGTTGGCTTCTTACCTTCAATCAAATTCATTTGCGTTCTACGACGACGCAAAGCTTGCATCTCATCAAAATCAATAAAACGAATTGCGTCACTAGGACATACAGATGCGCACATCGGTGAAATGCCATGCTGTGTTCTGTCATAACACATGTCACATTTATACATCTTATTCTCTTCAAAATCGAACTTCGGAATACCAAATGGACAACCAAAAGTACAGTTTCTACAGCCGATACACTTTTCTTCCATCGCTGAGAGCACTACCCCTTCTGGAGTAATTTGGATCGCATTTGCTGGGCATACCCTGGCACAAGCAGGATCTTTACACTGCATACAAAGCATAGGGTAAGTTTGACGGCTTTCCATGAAGTCAACATATTCTACATAGTTACGTTCTTTAGCATCATGGCCACCACATTCGCGACAGGCTGCCTGACAAGAACGGCACCCGATACAACGTTCAAATTCAAGGTACATAATTTTATTCATAGTATAGTCTCCCCTTTCCAACTAAACTTTCTCTATTTTAACTGCACAAACTTTAAATTCTGGCATTCTTGAAGTCGGATCTAGAGCCGGATTCGTTAACTGGTTAACAGATAACTCTTTCCCCCAATGGTAAGGGACGAATACATGATCATTTCGAATTGCCTTAGTTAAACGAACATCTACCACCATTGAAGATCGCGGTGTAGTTAATTTAACTTGATCTCCATTTGCTAAATTATACTGACTCGCTAATTCTGGATGCATTTCTGCGTAAGGTAGTGGACATTGTTCCATCAAGAATTTTACTCTTCTAGTTTGTGTACCGGATAGATAATGGAATACAACGCGACCAGTTGTTAATGTAAGTGGATATTTTGCAGTTGGAATTTCTGCTGGTTCCTGCCACTCTACTACTGCTAAATTTGCCTTCCCATTAGGTGTATCAAATTTTTCTTTGAACATTGTTGGTGTTCCAGGATGATCTTCTGATGGACATGGCCAGAATACTCCATCCTCTTTATCGATTCGGTCATACGTAATCCCGTAATAATCGGCTTTTCCACCTTTTGTTGCTAGGCGGAATTCTTCATAAATTTGTGGTACATTTTCATATGGAAAGAACTTACCTTTATCCATACGCTCAGCAATAGCCTGCATAATCTGCCAATCAGTTTTAGATTCTCCAACTGGATCTTTAACTTTACGAATACGAATTACCCGACCTTCAAGGTTTGTAGTTGTTCCCTCATCTTCAGCCCACGTTGTAGCAGGAAGAACGACATCTGCAAATTCTGCTGTTTCTGATAAGAAGAAATCACTAACAACTAAAAAGTCTAATTTTCTAAAACTATCCCAAACATACTCCGTATTTGGAGCAGATACAGCCGGGTTACTACACATCACGTGCATCGCACGAATATTTCCTTTTTGAATTTCATCAAACATCTCATAAGCAGAAACCCCTGCTTTTGGCATTTCTTCTGGTTTAATTCCCCAAACGCCTGAAATATATTTAACATGTTCAGGATCTGCAATTTTTCTGTATCCAGGAAGTGCATCTGCCTTTTGCCCATGTTCGCGACCACCTTGACCATTTCCTTGACCAGTCACTGTTGCCACTCCAGAAGCAAATTTTCCAATTTGCCCTCTAAGTAATGCCATTGAAGTATAGATACAAACGTTGTCTACTCCTTTTGTTTGTTGTTCAATACCACGACAGAACATTACTACCGAACGAGGGGATTGACCATAAATCCGAGCAGCTTTTTCAATTTTCTCAACAGAAACTCCAGTAATTTCAGATGTATACTCAGGAGTAAACATCTTTACATTTTCTTTCATCTCTTCAAAGTTGTTACAGCGTTCGTTAACATAAGCCTCATCTACATATCCGTCACGGACGATGATGTGCAACATACCGTTAGCTAACGCTGAGTCAGTACCAGATTTTAAATCTAGGTGTACATCAGCAAGTCTAGCAATTTGAGTCTCGCGAGGATCAGCTACGATCATTTTGGCGCCTTTGTCTCTTGCCTTCCATAACCACTGGATTGAAGTTGGATGACATTCTGCCGCATTCCATCCAGAAATAAAGAAGCAATCCGTATGCTCTAAGTCAGTCCATGGGAATGTAGAACCTCGGTCTGTTCCAAGCGTCTTCATGAAACCACCAGCCGCAGAACTCATACAAAAACGACCGTTATAGTCAACAAAGCGTGTTCCTAATGCGACGCGAGCATACTTCCCTACGAGATAACATTTTTCGTTGTCATTGAAACTCCGCCATATACCGACAGCGCGTCTTTACCATACTTACTTTGCAGTTCTTTAAAATTCTTCTCAATTAAATCGAGAGCTTCTTCCCATGTCGCTTTTACGAACTGGCCATTTTTCTTAATTAATGGTGTCTTTATTCTTTCATCATGATCTACTGTTTGGTACGCAGTTACACCTTTAGGACACATCTTTCCTAACGTTACTGGCCAGTCATAACGAGGTTCTACCCCAACAACTTTACCTGTTTTTTCATTTAATCTTATATGCATCCCACACTGCATTCCACAATAGCAGCAATGAGTTGTAATTAGTTTTTCACCTTCATGATGAAGATTTTTTACGCCTTCTTTAGCTAAAAACTGTGTCATTATTTATCCTCCTCTGATTGAAAAGCACCGTGACGCTTGAGGCGTCATGAGCTAAACGTTAATCTTTTTTTACTTACTTATTCTCTTTGTTATAGAACTCATCCGATCTTTTTCTTCCAAAACCTGGAATGTGAATTCCGTTATTCGTTTGAACTGGTCCGTATGGATTTCCTTTTACTGAACCTAAGTTTAACTGACTCATCACCCGAATTTTTCTACGACAATTTGTACAGTAGTCCGCTAGATACGTGCCATCTTCAAGTTTCAAATCGAACTGTTGCGCATGTAAAATAGCTTTTACATCTTCAATTTGATCATCATTACTATATTTGGTTCCACATTTTTTACATGATCTCGTATCAACCATCATTTCCTCCTGGTAGTTCATCGGTACCGCTGTTGCTAGTGGCCGAATTGGCAAGTGGAAAAGTTTTCCGAATGGGAAGTAAATTAAGAATAGTACTACAGTAATTTGATGCCCTAATGCTAGTTGCGGATGAAAAAATCCACCCATAAATTTATATGAAACTGTTAATAATAAACCTGATACCGTTACCGCTAGAAGTATATAAAGTGGTAATAAATCAAACTCAGCACGTTCAGTGACTTTCAAATCGTGATTGTGAATTCTTCTAACCAGGGCCATTATGACACCAACTAAAACCATTAATGCTGTAATATTAAGTCCGTTATAGATCATCTCTGCAAACAATCCATTTGCTTGCATTTTTATTGTTGGGATGTTGAATACCATCATTTGATACGTTGTCGCATCGATAAGTCTAAAGTGCATCCAGCCAAACGTTAGGCCGAAGGTGATTGCAAACGACCCGATACACCCCCATGCGATTAACCAATGTTGGATACCACGGTATAAGCCGCGTTTAAAGATGAATTTTTGTAGAATAATATTGTCCACAAGTGTTTTCAAAATTGCAGTGATATTTCTTTTTGAACGTTTTTTAGTAAAAAAGTTTTTAATACTTCTTTTTACCATTTGATTAGTTGCTGGGCGAATTAACCAAGCTGCCATTCTAACTGTAATACCAATCGCGAAAATAAATGACGCAACCATATATCCCATAAGCATTAAATCAACTTTCGCAAACTGCCCTGTTCCTATCCACATTGTTAGGAACAAAAAAGTAACCACGAAGAATGCATACATACTTGTTTTTGAGTAAAAGGATCTTTCAATCTTTTTCATCATTACATTTTCCACTTCTGCTGTTTCTATATTATTTGTAGAATAATTTCTTTGGAGATTATTCATCTGTATATCACTCCCTTAGAGGTAATTGCACATTGGACAACTATAGGCCTTGTAGCTGTGAACGGTGCTTCACTGTTTTCTTACCCTTATTGTAGAAGAGACAACATTAAGTAACTGTGCATTTTCTCACACCGCCCCTGTGAATTTTCTCACAGAAAATTCATTTGTCACATTAACACCATGCTAAAAGTAGTTAAAATCATTGATATACCAACGGTACTTTATCAAAGTAAAGGTTTTCCCGTTCACAAAATAGTCATAGTTTATCAAGGAATTGGTAAGGCTTACATTATTATTTTCGAAAAACTTTAATCTTTCAAAAAACTCCATTGCTCTTTTGGCTATCAAATATTAATTGCGCAAGTTACTTATTAGGCTATAGAAAACTCTTCA
The DNA here is from genome assembly GCF_025377685.1 of Anaerobacillus sp. CMMVII. Taxonomy (NCBI): domain Bacteria; kingdom Bacillati; phylum Bacillota; class Bacilli; order Caryophanales; family Bacillaceae; genus Anaerobacillus; species Anaerobacillus sp. CMMVII. Next base: position 94,626 of record NZ_JACEHK010000018.1, read on the forward strand.
CTTACTATCCAATCTAAGTGAGGAGGAAGACAACTAACTTCGTCCTCCCCCTCACTTAGATTTCGAAGCTAAAACCAACAATCCTTTTAGAAAAATTAACATAAACAAAAAAGGTGGCATTTAGCCAACCTTTTAAAAGTCTTTATCATTTTTGGCCAGAAGACCCCCACTTCAAGGAGTTTACGAGTAAGTGGGGGATGAATGGCTATCTTTTCACAAAAACCAGAACGTATGATCCTATTTTGTGTTATAATATGGTTAGAGAGTGAGGTGGAAAATATGGTTGTAAAGAAAGCCTATAAATTTCGTATCTACCCAACAAAGTCACAACTAGAGCTCATCAATAAGACCATTGGATGTGCGCGTTTCGTGTTTAACTTCTTCCTTGCCAAGCAAAAACAGAAAGATGCCTATTGGTACATCGTGGAAGAAATGAAGCAATCCGGGCAGCTACCTACAAATGCTTGGAAAGGTGAATTCTTTAAAAAATACGACTCGGTAAAAATGGTTCGTTGGTTAAAGAAACAGTACCCATTTCTAAAAGAAGTTGATAGTATTTCTCTCCAAAAATCCGTAGAAAACTTAAATAATGCGTATACTCGCTACTACAAAAAACAAGCCAAAGCTCCTCGGTTTAAGTCAAAGAAGAACAAGGTTCAGTCGTACACCACAAAACAGACCAATGGGAACATCATGGTTTTGGATCGCTACATCAAGTTACCAAAACTCGGACTTGTTCGTTTTGCGAAAAGTCGTGAAGTGAACGGCCGAATTATAAATGCGACGATTCGGCGCAGTCCAAGCGGTAAATACTTCATTAGTATTTTAGTAGAAACAAAGGTCGAAAAACTGCCTGAAACCGATTCATCTGTCGGTGTCGATGTCGGTCTTAAAGCTTTTGCGACTCTTTCGGATGGTACTGTCTATCAGAATCCGAGATGGTTTCATTCTCTTGAGCAAAAGTTAGTAAAGGCTCAACAAATCCTTTCCAGACGAAACATCGGTTCATCCAACTGGTACAAACAACGAAAAAAGGTCGCTCTGATTCATGAAAAGATTACGAACGCTCGTACAGACTTCTTACACAAACTTTCAACCAATCTTGTCAAAAACCACGACATCATTGGGATGGAAGATCTTTCGGTTCAAAATATGGTAAAAAATAAGAACCTTGCCAAGGCCATTAGTGAAGCTTCGTGGTATCAATTTCGTCAAATGCTTGAATACAAAGCAAGGTGGTATCAATTTCGTCAAATGCTTGAATACAAAGCAAGGTGGTATGGCAAACAAGTAGTAGTAGTCGCTAAAAACTTCCCAAGTAGTCAGCTGTGTTCGTGTTGTGGCTACAAGAATAAAGACGTGAAACATCTGGCGTTACGTGAATGGGAATGTCCATCATGTAAGAGCTATCACCAAAGAGATGTAAACGCAGGAATGAATCTTCGTAATGAAGCATTACGATTAACTGTCGGGACGACAGGGATCGCCTAATCAACTAGATACCAATAGGTGTCTTTACTTAGGAAGCCCCCACTTCAAATTTTCGTTAGAAAATTAAGTGGAGGGTAGTTCACTGTAATGCCTTAGGAATGTAGGCACAATATGGATCACTTTCTAAATAATCTCCAGAAAGTGCATAAGCTCTTGCACGAGATCCACCACAAATTTCCTTAAACTCACAAACCCCACATTTGCCTTTTAATAAATCTTTATTTCTTAACTCTTTCAGTATTGGACTTTCTCGGTAAATTTCAGGAAGTGGTGTTTCACGTACATTACCACATTTCACAGGTAAGAAACCACTTGGATAGACATCGCCAATATGACTTATAAAGATAAAACCATCACCATCATTAACTCCTTTTGGTGCTCTTCCCAGTGTATCTAAACGCTTTGTCCCTTGTGTATTTCCTAATTTCAAACGTTTTCTTTCCTGAATTGCAACACGACGGTAATGCGGCGCTTCTGTAGCCTTAACGTCATATGGCATTTCTTGCTGCATTTTAAATAACCATTTCATAACTTCTTCATGCTCTTCTGCAGTAATCATATCTTTTTCCATTCCTCTTCCCGTCGGAATTAGGAAGAACACACTCCATAGAACAGCATTCATCTCTTTAACCTTTTCCGCCATTGCAGGTAGATCATCTATATTATATCTAGAGACAGTGGTATTAATTTGGATTGGAATATTTAGTTCCTTTAAGTAATCAATACCTTTCATGGTTAAATCGTATGAACCTTTTGTTCCTCGGAAATGATCATGAATCTCTGCTGTTGAACCATCTAAACTGAACGCCCATCTTGAAAGACCAACTTCTTTTGCCTGGTCAATCGCTTTTTTCGTTACTTTTGGCGTCGCACTCGGTGTCATTGATACCGGTAGCTTCTTTTCTTCTATCGCATACTTCGCTAATTCATAAAGGTCAGGCCTCATTAATGGGTCCCCACCTGTAAATACAAATAAAGGGTTTTCCATTGTTGCTATTTCATCTATTAATTTCTTACCCTCTTCAAAAGAAAGCTGTCTTGGATCTGCTTGATATTGAGCTTCCGCTCGACAATGTAAACATTTTAACGCGCAAGCTCTAGTTACTTCCCAAATAACAATGAACGGATTTTCATCATAATTTTTGGTTTCATTGATAAGAAAGATAAATCCATAGTAACTCCTCCGTTCTAGTAAAAGTTTTTTATCATGGTTTAATCATAAGCGAGTGTTGCAAATGCAGCAGTGAGATATATCACATGAAATAAAGCGGATTGAGATATAACAAACATTTGACACAAATTAAGAAAAGCGCAAGCGCCATAGGAAAAAGTGCAGTACTTTTCCCCTAGGTAGCCAAGGAACTTCCTCGGGTTACTTCTCTTCTCTGCTTTGCGACGAGTAACCGCAGGAGCAGCGACAAGCAAATGTTTTTCGAGGGGTTGGGCGGTGCTCCTGCGTCACTACGTTTACTCGTCGCAAAACCTGCAATGAAGTAACTTCATTGATGTGTCTTGGAGCTAGACAGTTATTACGTTGAAATTTTATGCATTCTTATCTTTCAAAAAAAAGAGGGATCTACAATTAGATCCTCACTGTTTCTTAGACTCTACAAGGTACTGCTTTTTGGTCTGCCATTAAATTAAAAAATTTAGCCCACGTCTCGTTTACAAGACCTTCTATTTGTTCTTTTGTAGCATCATCTATATGAATGCCACCCAAGAGGACAATTTTTTGTTGGAAAGTATTGCACCAAACTTTAGCTAATTCAATAAATAAATCTTCTTCTTTATGATGTGGAAAACCGTAACTTATAATTTTCACTTCACTTTCCTCATAAGTGGCTATTACTACTGCACCAATATGTGGTGCGGTTCCACCAGATACAACTATTAGATTATCCTCGCCTACACGATTTAACTCACAACTGATCATCGTTTTTTCTCCCCCTATATCAGTGGATTTGAACTTATCTTAACAAATTCAAATCTCAAATAATGTGAAGCACATCACAGTAGGTTTTTTAATTACCAAATTGAATTTATCTGTTCTTGTAATTGACACAAATTGTTATTAGAATAGACCTAAAAAAGGATTTCCCTAATTGGTTACTATAATCTCGTGAAATTTTTACACATTAACTAAGTAGTTTATGGTATCGTTATTTCAGAAAGTAGATTTTTACACACTTCTTCGATTATTATTCTACTCGCTTGTGCTCTTAAAATAAGTGATTATTGTTACATAGTTACAATTAATTTAAAAAGGGGCTGAAATTATGTCTATTTCCAAGTTTCTAGATAGCATCCCTATTTTTTCAGTTTTACCAGAAGTTCAAAAACAACAATTATCAGAAATTATTCAGACAAAAAAAATGACAAAAGGTGAAGTGCTTTTTCACGAGTATGATACAGCGGAATCTATTTTTTTATAAACGAGGGAAAGGTACGCATTAGTAAAAGTACACCTGAAGGAAAAGAGATATCCTTAAGCATTCGTCAGACTGGTGATATGTTTGCTGAGGTAGCACTTTTTTGTAAAGAAGGAAGTACGTACCCAGCAACAGCAATTTGTATTGAGAGTGGCTACGTATCTTATATAAAAAATGATGAATTAGAATCATTTTTACTACATCATCCTCAACTAGCTGTTTCCATGTTTAGGTTTGTTTCAGAAAGATTGCGTATCTCCCAAACCACTTTAAGAGATATTGCTTTATATGGAAAATTTGGCGCATTAGCTGCAACTCTAGTTCGATTAGCTGAAGAATATGGCGAAGTTAACAATGATAATGTTACGATAAAGTTAAAGCTTACCCATGAGGATCTCGGCAGTTTTTTTGGCGCGACTCGTGAGAGTGTTACCCGCTTAATGAATCAATTAAAACAACAAGGAATTGTTTCAAAAAAGGATGGATATTTAGTTATTCATAATATGGACTTATTAAACGAATATATTAATTAAGGGCCTCTTACCTAAACATACTAGGTTAAATTAAAGTGCAATAACTGAGGACTATATTATAAAAGGCTGTTTTCGCAAAGTTTGTTGCTTTCGTAAAAATCCCAAAAGCCGGATTTTTACACAATATACTAAGAATTCACCACTAATTTAGTAAGTATTGCTCTTTTCTTAATTAATTTATTGGGTGATATCTTCATTTAAGGTATTTTTCCGATTATTTTAGTGTAAAAAAGCAACAAGTTTTTTTGTGCGACGAGTAACCGCAGGAGCAATGTTTACGAAAAGAGCCTTATAAAAAGAACTAAGGTCCTTCTCTTAGTTCTTTTTTGATATTCAAAAGATATTTTCGTAGACATTTTGGCTTAATTCTATAAATAATCCATATTTCTGCACTTAACAACAAATGTTAGAAAAGATGCACCTTAGACCTTGATATACCTTGTCATTTCTAGCTATTTTTAAAAGCAACAATCTTTGAGAAAACAGCAAAAAAAAAAAAATGACGATCTGGGTTTCGTCATTTCCTCTGTTCAAAAGATTGGGGGTCAAATGAACAAAAATACATTATTTCATGCATTTACACGTTATTAACATTGTTATTTGGCAACATTTTCGTTAGATATTCTAACCTTTTTCTATCTACTTATTTGCTTTGTTATATTAGATTGGTCTTGTTTATGAAAACTTTATTTATTAACGTTTTGGGCGAACATTAGATAAATAATGGTCCGTTTCCATGTACCAAGAACCTTTATTGCTTACCTTTATCTTACAAGTAACTCAACATTGATTCTGTGAGAATCGTCACATAACGACAGGAGGTAGTGTGACTATTTTGTGAATTATTTTCAGATATAGCTTAGGCGCCTAGAACTAGACATTAACTACAAATAACGTTATTACATAACATTTTATGTGAAAACAAGCTTTCTTAAAGATTGTTGCTATTAGCTTTTGGTCGTCGCTAAGCGGATATTTGGCTCAAAAAGCAAAATATTTACGAAAACAACTATTACGAAATCGCAACAACTCGTTCAGGTCAACACCATTCTAATATAAGATTTTTACTTAAAGAAAAAAAAGAGTGGCTATTCCAACGCAAAATAGATAGCCCCTCATTTTTTTATTATTTAATTTCCGATTAACGCAACCAGGATTGCTTTTTGTACATGTAGGCGATTTTCTGCTTGATCAAAAATAAATGAGTGATTTCCATCAATGATCCCAGCGGAAACTTCCTCTCCACGGTGAGCTGGCAAGCAATGTAAGAACATGTAATCAGGTTTCGCATATGTCATTAACGAATCATTCACTTGAAATAACTTAAAATCTTCAAGTCTCTTAGCTGTCTCCTCTTCGTAGCCCATACTCGTCCATACATCAGTATAAACTACATCTGCACCACGAACTGCCTCAATCGGGTCATTTGTTAACATGAACTGAGATCCCGTTTCTATGGATATTGCCTCAATTTCTTTGACGATCCATTCCTTTGGTTCATATCCCTTTGGCGTGGCAATAGCAATGTCGATTCCAACTTTTGCACAAGCAATTAATAACGAATGGGCAACATTATTTCCATCACCAACGTATACTGCCTTCAGTCCATTAAAGGTTTTCTTCACTTCCAAAATTGTTAAGATATCGGCTAGAGCTTGACAAGGGTGGAAATCATCTGTTAATGCATTAATAACAGGGACCGTTGAATAGTGTGCCAATTCCTCAATGATTTCATGCCCATGTGTTCGAATCATAATTCCATCTACGTATCTTGAAAGAACTTGAGCAGTATCTGAAATTGGTTCACCTCTTCCAAGCTGCGAATCCTTTGAACTTAAAAATAACGCAGATCCACCCAATTGTGTCATCCCTACCTCAAAAGAAACCCTTGTTCTTGTAGAGGATTTCTCAAAAATCATTGCTAGAGTTTTCCCCATTAAAAGTTGGTGTGGAACACCTTCCTTTTGATAGTTTTTTAAAGTTAATGAAAAATCTAAAAGTTCCTTTATTTCAGTTGATGAATAATCGAGCAGCGTAAGAAAATGCTTCCCTTTGTATTTTTTTAAATGAAGTCCTGATTCGAGTACCGACATGACAGTCAAGTTCTACACATCCTTTTTCAATAAATTATCTATGGCTCTTCTTTCTCATCCTAAAAAGTAAAACTTTATACAAAAAAAGTGCTTATTTTTAAACTGATGGACATTTAGCATTTTGATATTTAGCTAACCAATGATTAATAGAGTTAACAGTGTAGTTTTCATTTTTTAGACTATTAATCATAAAAGTAAAAGTTGAAAGTTCTGATACTACTGGTAAGCGATTCTTCAAGGTTTCTTTTCGTCTTAGTTTACTTGTCGCATCATTAATTTCAACACTTACATAACAAACACTATTGTCATTAGTAACCCACTCTTCGAAAGCACAGGTAGATTCGTCAACTACCTCGAAACCAAGTTGCTGCAACAACGGTATTAGAGAGGTAAATTCTAGCTGCTGACTAGCACCAATCTCAGCAAATATTGTTCCTTTTTTCTGGAACATTTGTGGAATGTCTCTTTCACCCCAGACAAAAGCTTTTCGAAACGCTTCTTCAACCTTATCGCTAATTGATATGAGTTCACCCGTTGACTTCATTTCTGCTTCTAATTTCGGATCTAGATCCGGTAGTTTAGAATATGAAAATACCGGCGCCTTTACAGTAAAATATGGTGGTTCCTCTTGATACCCTAACGTGTCAATTAAATTAACTAGTTTTTCATCCATTAACAACTTAATTGTATGACCAATCATGTTCATTCCCGTAACTTTACTTAAGATAGGCACAGTCCTTGATGCACGGGGGTTAACTTCCAATACAAAGACCTTCTCTTTAAAAATGACAAACTGAATATTAAAGACCCCTTTAAAGTTCATGCCATTTGCTATCCGTTTTGTATAGTCTATAATTGTTTCTTTATGAACATCTTTCACATTTAGTGGTGGAATGACAGAGATGCTATCACCTGAGTGAACACCAGCTCTTTCAATATGTTGAAACATACCAGGAACGACTACATCTTTCCCGTCTGTTAGTGCATCCACTTCTACTTCCATTCCTGGATAAAATGCATCTAGTAAAATAGGAAACAATGGTGAGTTCAATTCATCGTTAAGATATTCAACCATTTCTTCACGAGTGTGGAAAACCATCATCCCTTGCCCACCAATTACGTACGAAGGACGAATTAAGACCGGAAACCCGATTTCCTCAGCTTTGACAAGTAAGTCAACTTCATGAAAAGCCGTAACTCCTGGTATATGTGGTACATTTACTTCCTGCATGAATTTGTAAAAACGATCTCTGTCCTCTAATTTATCAATTGTGTCATGATTCGTTCCTAGAAGCGGTACACCAGCAGCCTCTAAGTCTTTCACTAATGATATCGACGTTTGGCCACCTAACTGAACGATTACACCATCGGCCTTTTCAAGCTCGATGATATTTAGAACGTCTTCTGTTGTGATTGGCTCAAAGTAGAGTCGATCCGCAATCTCATAATCAGTACTTACTGTTTCAGGATTATTATTAATTAAAATAGCCTCATAATTTAGTTGTTTTAATGCTAGAACTCCATGAACAGAACAATAATCAAATTCAATCCCTTGCCCAATTCGAATTGGACCAGAACCGATAATAATGATTTTATTCTTTGCTGTCTCAGTTTCTACGTCCTGTTCACCCGACCAGCTTGAGTAATAATATGCAGTATTTGCAATAAATTCTCCCGCACAGGTATCAACCATTTTATATGATGGGGTAATGTTAAATTCATGGCGCTTCTTGCGAAGGTCATCTAACGTAACATTCCAAACAGATGCTAACCATTCATCTGAAAAGCCATGTATTTTTAAATCTGCTAACTCATCTTTTGTAATAGTTCCATAGCTGAGTTTTTGGGCATACTGTTCCTGTTCGACTAAGAACTTCCAGCTATCCAAGTAAAAATAATTAATATTAGTTTGGTAGTGAACTTCCTCTGTTGATACTCCACGACGTAATAGTTCTAAGATTGCAAAAAAGCGAAGGTCATCAGCTTCTTTAACACTCTTCCATAACTTTTCTTGAGTTACTTTCTTCAGCGATTTCATTTCTAAGCCTACGATTCCTTTAATATCTAATGAACGAACGGCTTTTTGGAAGGCTGACTCTAAATTTCTTTCAATAGCCATTACTTCACCAGTTGCCTTCATTTGTGTCCCTAATTTGCGGTTTGCGTGCGGAAATTTATCGAATGGCCAACGTGGGAACTTAACCACACAATAGTCTAAAGCCGGTTCAAAACTAGCATACGTATGACCAGTTACTGGGTTTAAAAGCTCGTGTAAATGGTAACCTAAGCTCAATTTTGCTGCAATTCGAGCAATTGGGTAGCCTGTTGCCTTTGATGCCAAGGCGCTAGAACGACTAACACGTGGATTTACTTCAATTAAATAATATTGTTTACTGTATGGGTCTAAGGCAAATTGGATATTACACCCACCAACAATCCCTAGAGCTCGAATGATCTTACGGAAACTGAGCGAAGCATTTGATATTCAACATCTGTTAAGGTCTGCGAAGGTGCCACGACAATCGAATCTCCGGTGTGAATTCCTACTGGATCGATGTTCTCCATATTACAAATCGTAATGCATGTGCCGTTGGCATCTCTCATAACCTCGTATTCTATTTCTTTAAAGCCGGCAATACTTTGCTCAATTAAGCACTGATTGATTGGACTTGCACTAAGTCCGCCTTTGACAACTTTTTTTAGTGAAGACTCGTCGTCAACTATTCCACCGCCTGCTCCTCCTAATGTATAAGCGGGGCGAACGATGATTGGATAACCAACGCTGTTTGCAAAGTTAAGCGCATCTTCAACAGTCTCAACTATTTCACTTTCAGGAACAGGTTCACCTAATTGATGCATAAGGGTCCGGAACTCTTCACGATCCTCCCCCTTCATAATCGATTCGATCGGTGTGCCTAAAAGGGGTACACCATATTTATCTAAAATACCTTCCTTGTGTAAAGATAACGCTAAATTTAAACCAGTTTGCCCACCTAAAGTCGCTAAAATCCCATCAGGTTTCTCTTTTAGGATAATTTTTTCAACACTTTCTACCGTCAATGGTTCAAAATATACAACATCAGCACACGCATCATCCGTCATAACTGTTGCAGGGTTATTATTAATTAGGATTACTTTGCACCCCTCTTCTTTTAAAGCAAGACAAGCTTGAGTACCTGCATAATCGAATTCAGCTGCTTGCCCAATCACAATTGGACCAGAGCCAATCACCAAAATTTTGTTAATGTCTTGACGTTTAGGCATATACTTTTTCTCTCCTCTTACTACTCATATCCGTTAGGAAATGTAAAAATAGTTCTTCTGAATCTGAAGGTCCAGGATGGGCCTCTGGATGAAATTGTACAGACGTAATTGGGTAAAGATTGTGCGACATTCTTCTATTGATTGATCGTTGATATTTATATAAAGAGGCGTAAACCCTGTTTTCTTTAAACTTTCTTCTGTTACAACGTAACTATGATTTTGCGACGTAATATATACTTTCTTCGAAACTATGTTTTGAACAGGTTGATTTGCTCCTCGATGTCCGAAGCGAAGCTTCTGAGTATCACCACCAAATGCAAGAGCCAAAAGCTGATGTCCTAAACAAATCCCCATAGTCGGGTAGGTGGTTGCTAACCGTTTAATTTGCCCGGTTAAACTTAGAAGTTTTTTGGGATTTCCAGGACCATTTGACAAGAGAAGCCCATCTGGTTTTAAACAATTAATTGTTTTTTCATCTGTATTATACGGGACAACAGTTACTTTGCAGCCTAATTTTAGTAGTGTTGTTAAAATTGATTTTTTAAAACCAAAATCGATTAAGACAACATGGTATTCCCCTTCTCCAAACGTTTCAATTTTCGATGTAGAAACTTCTTCAACTATATTTCTAGTTCCAATCATTTGTTTTGTGCTAAAATCTATTTTTTCGACATCAGTCGTGATAATTGCACCCATATCACCTAACTCGCGAATACGCTTTACAACCGCTCTAGTATCAACTCCTACTAGAATTGGAATAGAATTACTTTCGGCGTAGTTTTTTAGGGAGCTAGTAGCTTGGTAATGGTAGGCTTGGTTTCGGCAGCCTTGCATAATTAAGGCAGAAGCTTGTGGAACTATGCTTTCTTGGTCGTCACCGTTATACCATAGTTTCCAATTAGTGGATAAGTGAAAACAACCATTTGACCTCTAAAGGACGGATCAGTAACCACTTCCTCATATCCAGTCATTCCTGTAAAAAACACAACCTCACCATATACTTCTTGTTCGGTTCCTAATAACTCACCTTCAAAAATTCACCTGTTGATAATACTAAATAGCCCTTCACTTTCCTTCCCCCTCTATTTAAAAGACGAGTAAAAATCATCTCTGTTGTATTTTTATTCATAAAACCTCAAAAAAACAATCCATTTATAAGGCTCTTTTGTTAACGTTTTACGCCTGCAGTTACTCGTTGCACATATTACCTCATATTCACGGCTCTTCTCGTAAACTTTTTGGCTTTGTGGAAATTATTTCAATGTATAGTAGATTGTTAGAAAAGATGCTCCTGATATATCATATCATTTCTGGCTATTTTAAAAGCAACAACCTTTAAGAAAACACCTATATTCAAAGAGAAACCTATACAAATACAGCCAAATCTAGGGCAATCATCTCAACCGCTTGATCTAATTCAGCAAAGCTGACTGTTAATGGTGGTAAGAGTCGTAATACATTTGATCCTGCATTTAAGACTAATAAGCCTTTATCCCTTAATGAGGATATGAAAGTACTAACATCTTGATGACACTCAATCCCTACCATAAGCCCTTTGCCTCGAATTTCCTTAACAGTTGGTGCTGATTTTAGTGCTGTTTGTAGGCTTGATAAAAATATGCACCTTTTTCTTCAACTTCTGCTAAGAAATTTTCCTCGAAGATGATTTCAGTTGTCGCACTTGCTGCTGCCATAGCTAAAGGGTTACCACCAAATGTTGAACCGTGACTCCCTGGGCCAAATGCTTCAATTAGGTGCTTATTACCAATAAGAGCCCCCACAGGAAAACCATTTCCTAATCCTTTAGCAACTGTAATGATATCAGGTGACATATTGTAATGCTGATAACCAAACGCCTTACCGGTTCGGCCAATTCCCGTTTGCACTTCATCGACAACAACTAAAAAATCATGTTTTTGTTTAACTCATTGATAGTTTCAATAAATTCATTGGTTGCTATGCGAACGCCACCTTCACCTTGAATAACCTCAAGGAAAATTGCTGCTACTTGATCATCTACCACTGCTTTTAATGCCTCACAATCGTTATATGGAACATATGAAAATCCTTCTAATAATGGTGTAAAACCTTTGTGGATTTTGTCTTGTCCAGTTGCTGATAAACTTCCCATGGTTCTCCCATGAAACGATTGAAAAAAAGTGATAATGTTCGTTTTTTTAGTTGCTTTTCTTACTAACTTTATCGCCGCTTCATTTGCCTCTGTCCCACTGTTACAAAAAAATACTGCATCACCAGTAGAGTTCTCGACTAATTGTTTAGCTACCGCCTCTTGACCTTCTATATGAAATAGATTAGAAACATGAACTACTTGATCTAATTGTTTTTTTATCGCATCATTAACCTTAGGATGGCAGTGGCCGAGATTGCAAACGGCAATCCCCGCTACGAAATCTAAATAGGCCTGACCATGCTTATCAATAATTGTTGTTCCTTTAGCTTCAGCAACTTTAAGTGGCCATTTATTATAGGTAGGAAATAAATAACTCATTGAAACACCCTCTTTTTAGTATTGAGTACGGAGTTTTGAGTTTCATAACTTTGCTAAGAAGATAACCATGTCTTATCTCATAACTCAAAACTCATAACTGGTTCTTTTGATTTTACGATTTTTGTCCCTACTAATTCGCGACCGTCCATCAGGTTTTTACCTTTCCCATCGATAATGTAAACCTCATCAATGTGTCCCTGGAGACATTTGGCTGCAGCTGTCACTTTTGGGATCATTCCTCCATAAATCGTACCATCTTCAATCATTTCAGTAATTTCTGAAATTGAAACAACCTTTTGTAATTGATTGTCTTTCAGTATTCCTGGTACATCAGTAACAAAAATCATCTTTTTAGCTTTGATACTTTCTGCTACAGCTCCAGCAGCTGTATCAGCATTGATGTTATAATGATTACCAGCATCATCAATTCCAATTGGAGCTATGACGGGCATAACGTTTATACTTAATAATTGCTGAAGAAATTCACCATTTACGCTCGTCACTTTACCAACAAATCCAAGTTGTTCTTTATTAATTGGTAAAGCTTTAAGTAAGGATGCATCGCAGCCTGAAATACCGATGCTTGTTAGACCCGCTTTTTGAAATTTCGTTACAAGCCACTTGTTCACCTTTCCGGTTAAAACCATTTCTGCTACCTCTAAAACCTCTTCAGTCGTTTTCCGCAGTCCACCAACAAACTCACTTGTAACCTGTAATTTATTTAGTAATTCATTTATCTCAGGACCACCACCATGAACGATGATTGGCTTCAAATCTAAATCCTTTAACAGTTTCATGCTAGAAAAAAACTGGTCTGAAAGCTCATTTAATGTGCTGCCACCACACTTTACAACTATGACATCATTCATTGGTTTCGCTCCTTCTGGTTATGTTCGATAACCTGCATTTATCCTGACGTAATCATAGGTTAAATCACAGCCCCAGGCCTTCCCAGTTCCTTCACCTAGATGCAAATCTACATAAATAGTAATATTTTCTGTTGCCAAATACTCAGTAGCATCTTCTTCTGAAAAAGGAATGGGCATGCCATTTTGTAATGTTTGAATTTTCCCAATAGAAATATCAATTGTATCAGGGTTTATGTCTGCACCACTGTAGCCTGTTGCACAAATAATTCTTCCCCAGTTTGCATCAGTTCCGTAAATTGCAGATTTTACAAGATCTGACCCTACGATTGACTTAGCAACTTTCCCAGCATCTTCATCACTTATAGCACCCTTTACTTGTACCTCAATCAGCTTTGTTGCCCCTTCACCATCACGAGCAATTTTTTTGCAAGATGTTCGCAAGTCATTTGCAACCCGTGAACAAATTGGTCCCATTCAGGGTGTGTATCGGTTAACGTTTCATTATTTGCTAAACCACTAGCCATTACAACGACAGTATCGTTTGTTGAAGTATCTCCATCTACAGTAATTCGATTAAAGGTTACATCAATCACTTGACTTAATGCCTTTTGCAGCCACACTGGCTCAATATTCGCATCAGTGGTTACGAAAGCTAGCATGGTCGCCATATTTGGATGAATCATTCCAGAACCTTTTGCGGCACCACCAAAGGTAATTGTTTTCCCATCTATAGTGGTTTGAAAACATGCTCTTTTATTAATTGTATCTGTAGTTAGAATTGCTTCATTAAAACGTTCTGCTGCATCGAACTTCACTTGGGTAAGTGCTTTTATTTTTTTAATACCATTAACTATTTTATCAATTTGTAGAAACTCACCAATGACTCCGGTTGACGATACAGCTACGTAATGCTCTGGAACCCCAAAAACTTCAGCTGTAGCTTTTCGCATTGTATACGCATCTTCAACCCCTTTTTTTCCAGTACAAGCATTTGCATTCCCACTGTTTACGATAATTGCTTGAAGCTTACCTTCTTGAGCTATACTCTCTTTTGTCACCTTTATCGGAGCAGCCTGCACTTTATTTAATGTGTACACAGCCGCACTACTTGCAGGAACTTCACAGTAGATCACCCCTAAGTCTAAACGATACCGTTTTACACCCGTGTGTAAACCCGCTGCATAAAATCCTTTCGGAGTAATGATACTACCAGCCTCTACAGGACTAGCCGAAAAACTTTTAACGTTGTATCCAATTCCTTCACCTCATTATAATTATTGCTTATGGTAAGATGGGCGGGGCCAAAAGCCCTGTTCCTTCATCAATTCCTAGCATTACATTTAAGTTTTGAACTGCCTGACCTGCAGCTCCTTTCATCAAGTTGTCAATCACTGATACAATTGTTACCCACCCAGTTCGTTCATCGTAGGTGATCCCAATATCACAGTAATTTGAACCATATACTTCCTTAGTAGCTGGATATTCTCCTATGCCCCTTACTCTGACGAATTTGTCTTCTTGATAATGATGCTGATACAATTCGCGTAGTTCCTTTTCAGTTATCATTTGAAGCGGTTTACAATAAATGGTTGCCATAATTCCCCTCGTCATTGGTACTAGATGAGTATTAAATTTAACTGGCCCCAAATTGCTATTTGCCTTTTTAAGCATCTGCTCAATTTCGGGAATATGTTGGTGCTCATTGACTTTGTAAATTTTGAAATTTTCATTTACCTCACAATAGCTCGTAGCCAAGCTCGCATTACGACCTGCACCAGAAACCCCGGATTTCGCATCAATGATGATGGATTCCGTGTCTACTGCAAAATTCTTAAGTAGTGGAAACAACCCCAGAATAGTGGCAGTTGGGTAACAACCTGGATTGGCAATTAATCTAGCATTCTTTATTTCTTGTCGATTTATTTCTGTTAAACCGTAAATTGCCTTTTCTAGTACATGTTTAGGAGCAGCTTTTTTCTTATACCAATTTTCATAAACTGCAGAATCCCTAAAACGTAAATCACCAGATAAATCAATGACTTTTATACCATTTTCAACAAATGCAGGTGATAGTTCCCTAGAAACTCCTGAGGGTGTAGCCATAAAAACTATATCAGTATCTTTGGAAATTTTCTCAATATCAATCGGCTCTAATTTTTGCAAATAACTCGCGCCTATAGTAGCCCCAACCTGTGAAGATGAATGTATTGTATAATTACGAATCAATTTATGTTGGTGGAGAATGCGAACTAATTCTGCTCCTCCATACCCAGTTGCCCCAATTACCGCTGCCTTCATATTTCTCCTCTTTTCTTTGTCACTTCATTTAACGATTTAATGTTGTTTTTAATTATAAGATTGAATAAAAATAAAATCAACTGTATTTTTATATTTTTTTATTTTAGAAAATATATAGGTAAACAGCTGATACATATGGACACTTTCATTTTTCTTTGTATTCTTATTATTCCTTAACTTATTTTTATACATTAACCCATAAAAATTAATATTGATAATGATTATCATTCGTGATAACTGTCACATCTTATTTTATGAAGGCCATTTATAATGAAGCAAGAAGAACAAATAAAAGGAGTTGTGATTAATGTCAGGAAAAGTTGTTGAGTTAGATGTTCGAGAGGATTTAAAAAATAAGCTAGAACCTTTTCAAAAGATAATGAGTGCCGTTAAAAGTTTAGATAAAGGAGATGTTTTTGTCTTACATTCCACGATAAAACCTACACCACTTCTAACGATTATGAAGACAAAAGGATATGCCAATGAGGTTCAGAAGAAAGCTGACGACCATTTCATCACAACATTTAAAAAGAAGAAACGTAGTTTTTTCTTCTGGAAAAAAGATGAAGAAGTGGCTGATCGTCCTCCTTGTTCACAACAAGATAGCCCAATTCTAATTGATGAGACTATATTTTATTTAGATAATCGAGGACTAGAGCCACCTCAACCAATGATTCGTACACTATCTAGATTGAGTTCAATGAAAAATGGAGAAGTTTTAACAATTCGTAATGACCGCCTTCCAGCGTTTTTAATTGAAGAATTAAACCAACTAGGTTATGAGTATTCACCAAAAGAAATGGAAGATGGTTCTGTTGAAGTCACAATTGTAAAGAAAGAGGGTAAGCGATGAATATTCCTACAGGAAGCCTAATCGCAAAAGATCAAACAAGAGCAAGCTTTTACCTTCCATTTTCATTTATGATTACAGCATTTTTGTCTTTGTTTGTATTTTCTATCGTACTCATTGTTGGTGGTTCTCTTTTTACTGGTGCGAATATTCGTACAACATTAGGAATTGGTGCAATGCACTTATTTATCCTTGGATTTACAACGATGTTAGCGATGGGAGCAGTTTATCAACTTGTACCTGTTGTTATTAATGAAAAACTATATAGTATTCGTTTAGGTGTCATTCACTACTTTTTATTTACAACTGGGTCTATCGGTCTATTAATTGGTTTTTTTCAATTTAATAAAAATGTCTTAATCGGTTCTTCGATAATCACAGTTGCTGGTGTCATTATCTTTATTGTAAATATATTTATGACAATATCTAAAGCAAAAGCATTCAATAGCATTTTATTTGCTACAGTAAGTTCTTTTGTCTATTTATTGCTTACAGTAGTTTCAGGACTACTCCTGGCCTTAAACTTTTCGTTTCAAATTTTACCAACTTTACATTCAGCTATATTAGCAGCCCATATATGGTTTGGATTTGTTGGTTGGTTTTTATTTTTAATCGTAGGCTATAGTTTCAAAATGCTTCCAATGTTTTATTTAGCCCACGGTCAACCAATTAACCTGCAAAAATGGATTTTACTAACGTTCCATTTAAGTTTAGTGATAATTTCAGTTAACTTTTTCTTGCAAGCAGGTTTTATCCTAACAATTATTGGATTCTTGTTCTTTTTATTAGGCTTAGGTCTTTATCGTTACCATATCTATCAAATTCAGCAGAAGAAGTTTAAAAGGAATCCTGGGAAAGGAATTACGGTAACAGTTTATGCTGTTGATGGTTTTATTTTAGTCGTCATCTTATCCATAATTGCCTTAATAATAGAACCAAAACTGTTTGGATCGTTACATTTTTTAACAGCTGTAAGTGTTGTTTATTTATTTGGTTGGATCGGTGTTACCGTCTTAGGATATTTATCAAAAATCGTGCCATTTCTTTGGTGGACATTTTGCTTTGGGGATCGCGTCGGTAAAGAAGAAGTACCTTCTTTGAACAATATGATAGATGAAAATAAAGTATTTTATCGGCTATTATTCGTTTGTCTAGCAACAGTATTACTAGGCGTGGGCATCGCCTTTCAACTAGCGTTACTTACACTAGTTGCACAAATATGTCTTGGAATTTTTGTTGTCTTTTATTTCATACACATATTAGCTGTGTTTACTTTTTCATAAATAATAAGGAGTGATAGAGATGGAATATCTATTAACAAAAGAAGAGGTTTATAAAGCACTTGAGAAGGTATTAGATCCCGAACTTGGGGTTGACGTTGTTAATCTCGGCTTAATTTATGACGTACTAGTTAACGAGGATAATAGTGTTCATATTAAAATGACATTAACAACACCTGGTTGTCCCCTTCATGATACCTTAATTAACGGCGTCAAAACAGCAGTTCAATGCTTACCTACAGTAACAAAGGTAGATGTCGACTTAGTATGGGAACCCGAATGGACACCTGAGAAAATGAGCCCGAAGATTAGGGATATGTTTATGTAATTATAAATTATTAATTTTGAATTGTTTTTAAGCAATGCTTCGTAGTTCGGTAATCGGTAATCGGTAATTTGTAATTCGTAATTCGTAATTCGTAATTCGTAATTCGTAATTCGTAATTAAAAAAAAGCTGCCCTCAGGCAGCTTATTTTCATCCACCACTAACCGGCGGAATAAATGCAACAACATCATTAGCTTTAACAATGTCATTTTCTTCTACGTATTCTTCGTTAACAGCCATCATAGCTCTTTCAACAGGCAGACTTGGAAACTTCTCTTTTAAGTAGTCTTTTACTTGGGTAACAGTCATTTCCGTTTCTTCAATTGCTAGTTCGCGTGATCCTACTATTTCTTCTAATTCTGCAAAAAATAATACTTTTATCATTATAAGTGCTCCTCCTCTGGCTTTCCTGTTGGATAGGGAGTTTTTTCAAGTTGATCACCAATCCACTCTTCACCATCTTCCCAATGTTCTTTTTTCCAAATTGGGACAATTTCTTTAATCCTTTCAATGGCATAGCGGCTTGCATCGTAGGAATCTGCTCGGTGAGGTGTAGAAACAGCAATGACAACTGCAATGTCTGTGATGTCTAAGCGACCAATTCTATGGGAAATTGCAACTAAAGCATCTGGCCAACGCTCTTGAATTTCATCACCGATTTGAGCTAACTTCTTTTCAGCCATACTTGCATATGCATCATATTTTAAATAAATTGTTCTCTTTCCTTTTGTTAGTTCACGCACAGTCCCAATAAAAGTGTTAATCGCACCCGCATTGGCATTCACAACCTTATCAACAACTTCTTGGATTGAAATAACTTCATCTGTAATTAAAAATAATTTTTCACTCATAGTTCTATCCTCTCAGCCTTTGTAATAAGTAATCTAGGTAATTTTCATCATCATCCAGTTGAAAGTATGCTACTTCATCTAATTTCTGTTCTGGATCAATTGGAAACCAACTAATTACACAAAATGTATTGTCTAATTTATCAAGCAATTTAATATCTGATTGATCTTTCATTATGACCACTTTTGGAAATGGTGATGTTTTGAACCCTTCTATAATGATAACATCAATAGGAAATGTTTGAAAAATAGCAAGAAGTTCATCTGGTTCCCAGTCATTTTCTCGTGCTACATTCATTTGAAGTGCTCCTTTGCTTACAGCCGCTGATACAACAGCACCTGCTTGCCGATGTTTCCAAGAATCTTTACCTACATCTAAAGAAGTCAGTTCACCACCGTGACCATGATGTTTGATCGTTCCAACACGAAGTGCGTTTTTACTAGCAGCAGAAACAAGCTTTTCAACTAGGGTTGTTTTGCCACTATTACTAAAGCCAGCCACTTGAATGATTTTTTTGGTCATACAAATGCTCCTTTATTTATGGCTCTTTTCGATAATCTAACAATCCAATCTCGAATACAGCCTTATTTATTAATAATATCAGCACTTCCTTCACCATTCAGTAGCAAGATATCGACTACATCCCCTTGTTTAAAACCACGAGTTCCTCCTGGTAAAACAACTAATGCATCAGAATTTGCAAGTGAAGTAACTACTCCAGATTTATCTAGCCCTACTGGTTCTGCAAAGATTTTGCCTGCTTCAATGGTCATTTTACTTCTAATAAAACGAACAAATGGATTCGGCTTAGGAAAATCTGTTTTTAGGATACCTTGCACCAACTGTAAATGTGGTTTTTGTGATCCTAAATAATGCTGAATCCAAGGGCGAGCTAACAGTTCAAATCCTACGTAGCAAGCTGACGGATTCCCAGATAGTCCAAATAAAAGCTTTCCTTTATATTCTGCAACTGTAGTTACACTCCCTGGTCGCATACCAATTTTATTAAATAGTACATTGGCACCTAGTTTATCATAAATCGCAGGTAGGAAATCAAAATCTCCTACGGAAACTCCACCAGTAGTAATTAGTACATCTACCTCATCAAGAGCACTGACAACTGCATCGTAGCAATGATCAAAATCATCGACTAACTTGCCATAGTATTTCGGGATGGCCCCTGCCTTAATGATTTGTGAAGTAACCATATAGGAGTTACTATTTCGAATTTTCCCTGGTTCAAGCGCTTCATGAACATCCAGTAATTCCGTTCCTGTTGCGTAGACCCCAACGATTGGTTGCTTAGCAACTGGTACTTTGCTATAACCAAATGTAGCTAAAAGTGCTTTTACTCCAGGATCTACCTGGCGACCTGCTTCAACTAAGATTTCTCCAGTCCTAGTTTCTTCAGCTTGAAACGAAATGTTACTCCCTGGCTTAAACGCTCGTTTAATTACAATAAACGTTCTCCCATCTCTTTCAATCTCTTTTGTTAATTCAAACATAATAATCGCATTAGTACCTTCTGGCATTTTTGCTCCTGTCATAATGCGGATTACTTGTCCTTCGTTTGGAACCTGTTTTGCTATACCACCTGCACCAACTGTTTCAATGACCTCTAGTTCAATTGGATTCGCTTGAGAAGCTGCCACCGTGTCTTCTGCACGTACAGCAAACCCATCTAAAGGAGAACGGTCAAATGGGGGGATATCATGGTCAGCTTTAATTGGTTCCCTTAAGAAACGATTATCACTTTCGTTTATTGGTATATATTCTAATTCTCCAGCTTTTGCAAACTGCAATACAGCTTCGATAGCTTTATGTACTTTAATTGGTTTACGGTCTAAATACATCAGATGTCACACCTTTCACGATTCTTTTTTCATTTTATCAAATAAACCGTTAGGTAACTATGACCTTTTTCACAATTCTTCGATTGTTAACAAAAAAGTGAAGAAATTAATTTCTTCACTTTAGTATTAACAGATACCTTATTAATCATATCAATGCATATGGGTTTTGGGTCTTTCATCTGGGCTAGCTAGTATTTTCTCTACATCAACATCATCCCCAATAACTAGTTGATGTTTTTCCATTCGATGCATACCGTTTGCTGTTACATGATAAAAAACGTAGTATACACCTTCTTCAGTAGCACTCCATGATACCTCATAAATCCCGTCACCTTTAGCAACCCCATCAAGGGAGCGATAAGTTTCGGGATGTCCATGTTGCCAAATTTCAAAAACGACCTCTTCAGCATCTGAAACTGTTTTTTCATTTTGAGTAACGATTACTTGAGTCACAATCTCTTTGTTTACTTCCAATTCTGTAAGTGGTATTAGCTCTACCTCAATCGGATCTAAAAAGTTCATTTCACTTTGATGGTCATTATGACCACAAGCGATAAGAAAGAAGAGCAAAAATATACTAAAAACCAAGGTCTTTTTCATAATAATAACTCCTAACGGACAGTAGACTTTAAGTCTTTTATAATAGCTTTTGCATCAAATTCAGTATTGCCATTATAGATACGTATTACCTTACCATCTCCGTTTACTAAAAAGAAATTTACACTATGCATAATGTCATTTGAATCAGGTATTTCTTGAATAAGTGATTTAAAAGAGTCCTTAGAAAACTGGGTAATCTCTTCTAAAGTATAACCTGTTAGAAAATTGTAATTAGTAAAATCTGCCTCATAGGCTTCACCATATTTTTTCAATCCTTGAGGATCATCAAAATCTGGGTCCACTGTAAAAGAAACAAATTGAACATCAATCCCTTCCTCTTTAGCTTCTTCTTGGAGAGTAATCATATTCGGGGTCATCGTTTGGCAAACCGTTGGACAACTAGCAAAAATCATATTTGCAATCCAATACTGCCCCTGTAAATCGGAAGATCCGAAAGGCCTTCCATCCTGATTAGTATATTGAAAATCAGTGACATTCCAATCAGCTTCTGTTAGATCTACAATACCTTTTTGATTCTTTGTTTCCGGAGAACCGTATAAAAATCCACAGCTCGATAAAATCACAAGAACACTTAGGAACAATAAACTTTTAACTATTTTCATTGCTATCACCAACTTATTTAATTTCTGGGTTCATCATCTCAAAATTTGGGATAATGACCTTTTTTCGATCTCTTTTCATCCATTGCTTGAATGTATAACCGATTGCGATTCCATAAACTAGTTCTTGAGTGACCTTCATAATCGCCCCACCAAATTGTTGGTCATGATGTGGAGTTAGCCAGGTTAGTGAATTTTGTCCAGAAAATAATTCAAATGGAACGTCCGCACCTGGTGGTAAACAGTAACTCATCGCAATTGCCCATGTACCTACATCTGTATATGTTGCATAAAGAGGGCCGCCCGCAAAAATAACCAACACACAGGCTGGCGTAAATAATACGCCACTTGCAAACATATAGCCGATTTTCTTTAATTCTGTTAGCTGTCCTTCTTGTTTCGGAAAAACTGGCGTGATATGCCACCACATTAAGAAAGCTGCTAACAACATCCCAAGTTGATAAATATTATGGGCACCATTATTTGTCATCAATCGGTCAAACGTGAATGGTAAATGATAAAAAGAAAACATTGCATTAAATAGAATTAATCCCATTAACGGTTTGCCAAGGATTTTAAATGGCACTCTTAACAGAGCAAATCTGCCAAGAAACGTGAAAAACCAATGAGGAATTCCAAGTAAAAGTAATGGTGGGGCAATTAAATAAACAATTGCCATTGAGAACATATGCATACTCAGCATTAAGTGACCGAGAACATAAAGAGGCCCACCGAAGCCAAAATATACAGCAATTAAACCAAAATGAAAATATACTTTCTTCTTCGTTGCTACTTCTTCACTATGTTGAAATTTATATCTTAGCGGGCCAGTAAGAAGAAAGTATAGTCCACTTATTAACAGTAAAATAAAAATTAATTCCGGTGTCCAAATAGTCCGGAATGTAAATGAAGTAAAAAATTGTTCGATCATTGTTTTCCTCCTTATACAATTATTTACGGAGTATATTTCGATAATACTATATTAGTTATAACATGAATACAACTGGAATTGTATTAATATGTTTTGGTAATTCACTAAGCAATGTGTACGAGCCTCCCTGGTCACAGTCACATATTTAGACAACCTCTACACTTCCATGTAAAATAACATACGTTACCAAACTGCAAAGAAAAGGAGGACCTTATGAAGCAACATTTAATTGCCCTTGATTTAGATGGGACATTACTAACAGATGATAAAAGCATCTCAGTTCGAAACAAACAAGCAATTCAAAAAGTGCGGGAAATGGGACATATTGTTTGTATTGCAACTGGAAGACCATATCGTGCCAGCCAAATGTACTATGAAGAATTAAGTCTTACCACACCAATTGTTAACTTTAATGGGGCCTTCACCCATCACCCGCGACATAAGGATTTTGGCTATTACCACTCTCCTTTGGAGCTTGATACGGCTAAAACAATTATTGAAACTTGTGAAGCCTTTAATGTAAAAAATATCATGGTTGAGGTTATTGATGATTTCTATTTGCGATATTATGATGAAGTTCTGATTGAAACCTTTAGTATGGGAGAATCTCCTGTTAGATTTGGGAACCTTCACCATATACTAACCGAAAATCCAACATCTATTTTAATCCATCCAGAAGATAACCATGTTGCACAACTCAAAGCGTTACTCAAAGAAGCTCATGCTGAGGTAATTGACCAACGTGTATGGGGTGCTCCTTGGCAAGTAATTGAAATTGTGAAAGCTGGACTTAATAAAGCGATTGGTTTACAAAAAATTGCTGATTATTATTCCATTCCAAAAGAAAGAATTATTGCATTTGGTGATGAAGATAATGACTTGGAAATGATTGAATATGCAGGAATTGGCGTTGCAATGGAAAATGCAATTCCACAATTAAAAAATATTGCCAACAAAATAACACAAACGAATGAAAATGATGGCATTGCAAATTTTTTAGAGGACTACCTAAACCTTAAGCTTTAGCAACATGTAAAAATTAACCTGAGTAGTTTTATCGCATTTTACAAAAAATAAGCTCGTATCTTTCTATCAAAAGGAGAGAATTATTATGAGCAAAAAGTCGAAATCTAAACGTTTTGTCCAACAAGGAAAAGATGCTGTTCAACCTGCTAATGAGCGCGAACGTAATGTGACTACTATGGACGAAGCAGAAAATAAGAACATTACTAAAGGTGGTTGCTAGTATGGGAAATCGTTTATTTCAACAAGCAAGATCCCGAACAGAGCAAGCAGAAGAGATGGTCAGAAACGCTACCACACCTGAACAGTTAGCTCTAGCCACGGAAGAAATAGCAAAAGCAAAAAATGATCTTTCTTCCGCTTTTGCGAATTCAACAACGGCTGAAAAAATGCAGCTTACAGAGCTTCAACAACAAATTGATCAGTTGGAAAGTGACCTTCCTGAATACCGCTAAAACAAGCTGGATAACGTACAGTTAAACATGCATTCTAAAAAAATAGGCTGATCCCTAAAGGTTATGCAATAGACATGTATCTTCGTCTGCTGCATTGAGCCTTATGGGAACAGTCTCTTTTTTAATATTATTTGTACATTTACTATTTTTGGTTTACGATAAATTTATGTATGTGAGTGAATTTCATATTTACCTTAACAAGCTACTTATCTGCATATAGTACATAAGCGAAAATAATGAATGATGAAATTCATTATTGTAACATTTTCTGTTATGATTAATTTTTGATTAACGCAACTATTATTTAAAAACAAGGCTGTTTTCGTAAACTTTGTTGCTTTTAGGTCGTCATCTGAGAATAAATAAGCTTTTTTGGACAATTTTATTTGTCCCAATGGCTTATTTATTCTCAAAAGCGTGAACTTTTCTTACTCAATTTATTGAGTGATATCTTCATCTAAGGAATTTTTCCAATTATTTTGCGTTAAAAAGCCACATTGTTTACGAAAAAATAATACAAAAAAGCCTTAGCAATAAATATAAGCTTTGTAATTTAGGAGGTCATTAACGTGGAAGTTTTTTTGGTAGAAAACAATGCCGATCAAATCTTAAGGGAAAAAATTGCGCAACTTATGATGGGGCAAATGGAAGCCATCGGTGACAGCAATGCATATTCTAGCCTTATTACAGCTATTGATTTAGCATTAGTTGAAGGTTCATCTGCTAAAATGTTCGCGGTTAAAGAGAATGACCTAATTATTGGTCTTGCCTTTTTCAATATTGGCATTAGTTTAGAGAAAGGTGGATATTATATTTGGTTAAATGATCTCTATGTACATAAAGAATACCGCCAAAAAGGGATCGCCAAGAAACTCTTACTACATACAATGTTTTGGGCAGAACAAAACAATCTGAAAGGTATTGAACTTGAAACAGGAGTAAATAATATTGCAACAAAACGTTTATATAATTCCTTTGGTTTCTATGACATTGTTTCTAAAAGATATGGACTTGACATAAATTAGGTTTTCAAAGATATATTTTAGATGATGTAGATGAATTTTGTAGAAAAATAACTTTCCTATTAGATGCTTACAAGTAAGCGTCTTTTTTTTATTTGCTTCCCCTTTTGTTTTTCGGAAATTCTCTGCCTAATTTAGACATTTTTACTTCTTTTCAAACCGTCCCCTTCATACGATATAAAAAAAGCTTCTGACTTTCGTAAGTAAGGAGGGTTCCGATGGTTCCACATTTTTTTGAAGCTGAATTCCATGATTTACGTGTTGAATTGTCAAAGCAATCACTCCAACAATTTATTAACAAAATGATGGAATATAAGTGCTCCCTTTATTGGCGCTATAACGACGATATCATTTATTTAATTGTAGATACAAACCAATCAATCCACGAAATCCCTTTTAAGAAGAACGGAACAAAACTTACAATTGACGTTGATTGCCTAAAGGTGAGTGAAGAATTAGTTGCGAAAGCATTAGAATTAGTATTAACAGAATATCAAGGAAGCGGGTTTATTAAGACTTACACCGACGGTCCTCAATATATCACATTTTTTAAAGACGGTATCATCCAGTCCATTACTGAAATTAATGGAGGTGAGAAGATCGTTATGAATCAATATGGGGCTATTGTGGAGTACCAGGACTTTGACCATGACCTTGACCCAGAAACGATTATTAACATTATAAACATGGAAATTGACTATACTTTAATGGAATTACACGAATTAATACAAGTGCCAAATAATCAGGAAATCAGGAAAAAAAAACAAAGACTCAGAAGTCTTTTAAAAAGAAAAAATGAGATTGAACAGTTACTTTAGTAGTGAAGAGTAATTTTTAGTACAGATTTTTTCTAAAAGATTGTTGCTATTAAATTTTTGGAACGTAGCCAAGCGAACGCTTAGCTCTTCACGTTTAACGTGAAGTTTTTGAGAAAAATGAGTTAAAAAAGAGACATATCCCAAATGACAGGATATATCTCAAAAATAAAAATTGAAAAACCACTTCCTATTATACTACAGAACAGAAGAAAAGTTAGCTAGGTAATATTACCAGCTAACTTTTTTCTCCTTACTTTAATGAATTTCATAATTCATTATAAATGTAGTTTCGTAGGAACCATTCGCAACTACATTTAGTTTGATATAGCTCGGTTAAGGTAAATATGACATTCACTCACTTAAGTCCAATCTTTTTGTTTCTATAAATGGCAGTATAAAATGCTGGTACAAGTATTACTGTAAAGATAGTTGAAAATAGTAAACCAGATATGATGGAGATAGCCAAAGGTTTAAATAAAACATCACCGCTAAAAGCAATTGGTACTAAAGCAGCAATAGCTGTGAATGCAGTTAACAAAATTGGTCGTAACCGCGCTTGCCCTGCCTCCATTACTGCCTCATTTAAATTTTTTCCATCTCTTAATCTTTGTTCAATGAATTCAATCAATACGATCGAATTTCTAACGACAATTCCTGCTAGCGAAACAATTCCCATCATCGCCATAAAACCTATCCCTACTTGAGTGATAAATAGACCTAAAACAGCCCCAGAAATCGCCAAATAGACCGTACTCATTACTAAGAGTGGTGTAACTAATGAATAGAACTGAATAGCCATTACTATATAAATAAGAAAAATGACAATAAAAAATAATTTTGTAATCTCAATAAAGAAATCTGTTCGAGCTTCGGTTTCTCCGCCAACTACAATCGAATAACCTTCCTGTAAATTCACCTCCGATATTATCTCCTGTATTTTTCCTTCTAATGCGGCTTTTTCCTCTTCACCAGGATAAGCTCTAATTGTTATTGTTCTACGTCCATTTTCATGAGGGATTTTTTGAATTTGTTCTATCTCTACTTCTGTAAGTAACTGATCGAAGCTAATAAGTTCCGGTTGTCCTTCGAGTCTTTTATTAGTTGGTAAAACTAGTTTATTTAGTTCGACCTTTTCTCCTTGCTTCACCTCGTCGATTACAACCTTCATCTCCCAATTTTTTGTTCCATCATCAAAGTTCCCTAACGGTAAACCAAGTGTAACTAAACGAATTCTTTCACTAAGTTCACGTAGTGTGAATCCATGTTCTTCAAGGTTATTTCTTTTTGGTTCATAAATGACGGTAGGCTGTTTAGAACCAATATCATCTACAACAACAACATCTTCTTGAGCCTTCCCTACTTGCCCTTTCAATAGATTTACAATATTTAACAACTCTTCAAGCTCTGGCCCAGTAACTTTAATGGCAATAGGTGCGCCTACAGGTGGACCAGTTTCAATTGTAGTCATCTTAATCTCGGCATCTGGAAATTTCGTACGTAATTCTCCCGTCCACTTAGCAATCGTTTCATCTGCTCTTTGTTCTTCCTTAATAACCCTTAAAAGAAGTTGCCCAGTATTTTCTCCTGTTCCTGACATAACCTGCCCAAAAAGTCCCGGTAGTCCTGAACCAGTATAAATCGAAATTTCTGTGATTGCCTCATCTTGTGCTAAAGTGTCTGCCATCTCTAGTAAATAACTATTTGTTTTCTCCATTGTGACACCTACAGGTAATACCACATCTACCGTAACCTCGGCACGATCAGCATTCGGAAAGAAAACCAAAGGAATATATGGCACTAAACCATAAACCAACGTGCAAGCCACTAATCCAATAACACTGATTTTTATAGGTAACTTTACAACTTTCTGCAAAATTTTGTTTCCATACCAATTAGCTAAGCGGTCAATCTGTACACCGAGGATTCCTACCTTTTCTTCTTGCTTTCGACCGCTCTTTCCTCTACGCCAACTCGTATAAATAGGTACAAGAGTTAAAGAAATAACTGTTGAGGCTATAATTGTTGTAATTAATACACTCGGTAAAGCACGTATAAAATCCC
>NZ_JACEHK010000019.1 GCF_025377685.1 Anaerobacillus sp. CMMVII
TAGTCAGTGAGAGGAGTGAAAATAAATGGAAATCGTTAAAACGATTTTAAGACGAGTATCAATGACGGCTTTGTTTAGTCTTGCGTTATTTACAACATTTGAATCAATCTCAGGAGTGAGTGCAAATCAGTTAGCAAATTGGGGTGCACTAGATAGTTATTCATTTCCTATTAAAGCAGAGGAAGAAAAAAATAGTTTTAATGCCAACTTGAAGAAATTTACGATGAGATTTAGAAGTTTGCCGATGTTCAGTGATGAATCAAAGATGTTAAGTAGTCAAGAAGTAGTAGAATCTGCTCCATTGTCTTTAGAGGAAGCTATCGATTGGAGCCAATATCCATCAAAGAAAGTAGTAGCTACTGGCTATACGGCCGGTTTTGAGTCGACTGGGAAACGGCCTGGTCACCCTGGCTATGGGATAACTTTCTCGGGAGTAACTGTAAAACGTGATTTATATTCAACCATTGCTGCGGATACGAGAGTGTTTCCAATCGGATCGATCCTCTTCATTCCTGGTTATGGATACGGAGTTGTCGCTGATACAGGATCCGCAATTAAAGGGAATAAAATAGACCTATATTACGAAACAGTTCAAGATGTTTTTCAGCAATGGGGCAAAAAAGAAGTAGAAGTATATATTGTTGAAGAAGGTACAGGTCGTTTAACAAATGAACAATTACAAAATTTAAATGAAGCCGAAGCAGTTCAAGTATTTCGTAGACAATTATCGTTCGCGAATTAAAATGAATCGCTAAGAAGAGAATACTACTTAAAGTTAAAGTGAGCCTGCCCCTTAACTAGGGGGCAGGCTCTTTATCTAGTTTAATATTTGCACTAATTTTTTAATTCCTTCAATAAGTCTTGGTGAAGGTCTGCAAAATAATGATTCTTCTAGGATGTAAAGATTATGATTTTTTACGGCATTAATTTGTGTTGCACTTTCGCGTTTTAGTAATGCGTTCATATTCATTTTTGCTTCTTTCACTCCAACCCACACCATACAAATGTGGTCAGGATTTTTTTGGACAACTTCCTCCCAATTTATTTGAACGCTTGCCTGTTCGTAATGGTCAAAACAATTAGTTCCCCCAACAATTTCACTTACTTCTGTTAACCAATTTGTTTTCCCAGGTGTAAAAATTGGTTTCGGCCACCATTCCCAATAAATACTTCCTTTGTTTTGAGTTCTGTTTTGTTCTTTATAATAATTTACATCCTGCAGGAATTGTTCAGCTACTTCCTTCGCTCGATCAGAGCAACCAGTTTTTTCACCAACAATCAGAAAATCTTCGTATATGTCTACTAACGAATTGGGATTTAAGACAATATGAGGGATGTTTCGCTCCTGTAATTGTTCAATGTTCTTTTCCATACCTGGTACGCTTAAGGATGCAAGAACTAGGTCTGGGCTGAGTTGTTCAACCAGGTCCATATTAATGTTTAAATCAGGCCCTAAACGCGGTAGATTTTTCACAGCATTTGGCCAATCAGAATAATCATCGACGGCTACTAGTTTGTCTATTAATCCTAAGTAAGCAAGCATCTCTGTATTGCTAGGGCATATTGAAATAAGTCTCATGACTTTCCTCCTATTTCTTTTGTGGGCTTTAAAGGATAAAAAAATAACATGGAGTACATCTAATGATGGTCCATGTCGCAGTTGTCATTACGTTATAAGATTAGAATATTAATGCGTGTAATAATAAAGTTAATAATATCCCTGTTAATCCACCGAAAAACACTTCGATGGGTTGGTGACCTAATAATTCTTTAAGTTCTTTTTGTTTTTCTTTTTCTTCTTTTTCTGGCCAGGTTTTCACTTCTTCGACGAGTTTATAGAAATCATCAACTAAACGGTTAAGTACAGTAGCTTGTTCACCGGCATGTCTACGGACACCTGATGCATCAAACATTACGATAATTCCAAATATCGCCGAAATTGCAAAGTAAGGTGAGCCTAAGCCTTCCTCAAGAGCAATGCCTGTAGCTAACGCAGTTACTGCGCCAGAATGAGAACTAGGCATTCCGCCTGTACTTGTTAAAAGCGACCAATCAAATCGCTTCGTTGCAAGATACTGCAGAGGTACTTTAATAAATTGTGCAAAGCCAATCGCTATTAATGCAGCCCATAATGGGAAATTCATTAGTAATTCCATAATAGCTTCCTTTCTAATTCACTCAAGTAGATACTGTTATTGTACCCGTTTCTGAAATTTGTTTCTATACTATTTTTTCTTACCCGTAAATCAAATAGAGTAATCCTAGTTTAAAACGTAATGAAAAAAGATTTTTATTTGAGTAGAATGGAAGAAAATTCATTAGTTAAAAGTGTAAAAGTTGCTTACATTATAACAGATAATTTCTCAGTATAAACATTAGATACTCGAAATAAATAGTTAGACAAGCTATAATGATAAGTGGAAGATTATTCTGAAAAGAGGAGTGGAGTTATGCAATATAAAGTTAAAGATGGAGACATTTTAGGTAAAAAGCTAGGCGCGATCGTTGTTGGTCTTTTTGAAGATGATAAAAAACCGGAGGGGCTAGTCAAAGAGATTGATAAAAAGTTGGATGGTTATCTAGTTGAGCTAGTGGCAGAAAAACAACTATCGGCATCTTTTAAAAAGGTTAACAAAATACATACTCTAGGAAAGCTTGAGGCGAAAGCTATTTATTTCGTTGGCCTTGGAAAAAAAGCAGAGTTAACGTTTGATAAAGTGCGTGAAGCGTTTGCGGTTGTTGCTAAAGTCTTGGCAAAAGAAGAGCAAGAAGAAGTTGCTTTTGCCCTAGATACATTTTTAACTGGCGAAAATGCTGGTGAACTTTTTGCGAAGGCATTAGCTGAGGCGATTGGCTTAACAAGCTACCGAACTGAAACTTATAAACAAAAGAAAGAATCAACATCAGCAATTGAAAAAGTTGTTGTTTATACAGAACTAAACCAAGACATGGTGGAAGAAGCTCTTACTGTCGGTTACACGTATAGTGCGGGAACAAATTTAGCTCGTGCCCTTGTGAATGCTCCAGGTAATTATATGACACCAACGGATTTAGCTGCAAAAGCAAAAGAAATTGCTGATCGATATGGGATGGATTATTCAGTGCTTGAGCGAGAAGAGATGAAAAAACTTGGGATGGGTGCGCTTTTAGCTGTTGCTGAAGGGTCTGACCAACCACCAAAAATGATCGTACTTAAGTATCGCGGCAAAGAAAAGTGGGAAAATGTATTAAGTTTTGTTGGGAAAGGCTTAACATTTGATGCTGGCGGAATTTCGATCAAACCGGCATTGAACATGCATGAAATGAAGATGGACATGGGAGGAGCTGCTACAGTTCTTGGAGCAATGGAAGTAATTGGAGCTCTAAAACCTGACGTCAACGTCATGGCGGTAATCCCTTCGACTGAGAATCTTATTAATGGTAGCGCCTTAAAACCAGGTGATGTCATTACCTCGTTAAGTGGTAGAACTATTGAGGTTCGAAATACAGATGCAGAAGGCCGCTTAATCTTAGCTGATGCTGTGACTTACGCGAAACAATTAGGCGCAGATTACCTTGTCGATGTTGCAACTTTAACGGGAGCAGTAATTGTTGCTTTAGCTGGAGTTTCTACAGGCGCTGTAACGAATGATGAGGAACTGATGGAAGACGTTTTATTAGCAGCGGGTGAAGCAGGTGAATATTTATGGAGATTGCCAAACTTTGAACCGTACAAAGAAATGTTACGCTCAAGTGATGTTGCTGACTTAAACAATTCGCCAGGTCGTGAAGGTGGAAGTATTACGGCAGGATTATTTATTGGTGAATTCGCCGAAGACACACCGTGGGTTCATTTAGATATTGCGGGAACGGCTTGGTCTAGAAGTGATAGTGTTTTTGGTCCTAAAGGTGGAACTGGTGCCATGGTACGTACACTTGCAACCTTAGCGAGAAATTTTTAATAAAAAAATGAAACAACGTTAGGAACTTCTATTCCTAACGTTGTTTTTATTTAAAGATTAAGAATGTATAAAATTTCAACGTAATAACTGTCTAGCTCCAAGACACATCAATGAGGTTACTTCATTGCAGGTTTTGCGACGAGTAAACGTAGTGACGCAGGAGCAGCGCCCAGCCCCTCGAAGAACATTTGCTAGTCGGGGCTTAACAGGGCGCCTTGCGCTTTTCTTATGTAGCGCAGAGATGTTTAGGATATGGGAGGACTTGGGAGGATCTTTCTATCTAAGCTTTATCATGACAGTTAACAGCAAAATACCAATTTATATCCAAAAAAATGGGCGGATATCATGTTTGAGTGGATAAAAATAATGGGATAAGATGGATATACGGACTTTATGGGGAAAAAATCGTGAAAATGTTTTGTTAACTGAATGAATTATACATTTCCCCAACACTAGGAACGACTTGATGCTGAATAAATGAAATTATGAAATCGCTCAAAAAAACTGTTCGTCAAATAAGTATTAAACCGACTAAAAAGGGATGGATAGTTGTATTAAAGGAGGTGCTAATTTGTTTGTTTTAAAAAAGTTGGACCAGTTCATTATGAAAGTTGAAACGTTTATTTTGAGTTATGCAATTATACTAATAGCAGTCATGGTTGTAGGAAACGTCTTAAGTAGGGCTTTGATTGGGAAGAGTTGGTCTTTCTCTGCAGAGATTAGTCAATTTGCAGTGATTATCGCCACCTTTATGGGGATAAGTTATGCAGCGAGAAAAGGAAGACATATTAGGATGAGTGCATTTTTTGACTTAGCTCCAAAGGTAGTAAAAAGATTTTGACGATTGTGATCTCGTTTGTAACGGCGGGTGTTTTACTTGTCTTGGCATACTTTGCCTTTCAATATGCTGTTTGGATTAAAGATATGGGAAGAGTCACGACAGCTCTACAAGTTCCAGCGTATTTCCTAGTAGCGATTATCCCAGTTGGTTTAACACTTGGTGCTATTCAATTTTTAAGAAACCTATGGATTAACATTAAAGAGGAAGAAGTATACATTGCAACAGACAAAAAAGATTTTTCAGAACAAGGTCCAGTAACTGAAAAAATTTCATAGAGGGGAATTACATATATGGTTGCAACATTGTTAATTATCATGGTTGTATTACTTTTACTAGGATTTCCAATGATGATACCGTTAATCGCAGCTCCGTTAGTCGTGTTATTCATTTACTTTCCGAATATTGACCCAATTTTTATGATCCAACAAATGATGGAAGGGATAAGTGGTTATGTTCTACTAGCGGTTCCGCTGTTTATCTTTGCAGCAGATATCATGTCTACGGGACAAACATCGAAACGGCTACTAGATTTTGTTGGATCTTTTGTTGGGCACGTCAGAGGTGGCTATGCCATCACAACTGCAGCTGCTTGTACTTTGTTTGGTTCAATTTCAGGTTCAACTCAGGCAACAGTTGTTGCTGTAGGGAAACCGATGCGGCAGCGATTACTTTCAATTGGATATAAGGATTCCCATGCGATTGCGTTAATCATCAATTCTAGTGACGTTGCTTTATTAATTCCGCCGAGTATTGGAATGATCGTTTATGCGGTCGTTTCTGGAACATCAGTTGGTGAGCTATTTATTGCTGGAATAGGTCCGGGTGTCCTGATTTTCATGTTTTTTGCGATTTATAGTTATCTATATGCAAAGCGCAAGAACATCCCATTAGCTGAAAAAGCGACTTGGAAAGAGCGATTTGATTTCACTAAAAAAGCGTTACTTCCATTAGGTTTTCCGATAATAATTATTGGTGGAATTTATTCAGGGGTATTTACGCCTACTGAAGCAGCTGGGATATCTGTTTTATATGCATTAATTTTAGAAGTACTAGTGTTTCGTTCGATAAGGATGAAAGAAGTTCCTAACATTGCTCTCTCCACAGGTCTAGTGACCTCAGCTGTTTTTGTACTGGTGGCAGGGGGGCAGGCATTTTCTTGGGTGATTTCGTATGCCAGAATACCACAAATGGTTACTAATGCCGTGTTACCAGCAGACCCAACGGCACTTCATGTCCTTATTATTGTAGCGATTTTCTTTTTTATTGGCTGTATGTTTGTTGATCCAATCGTCGTTATTTTAATTTTGACGCCAATTTTTTATCCGGTTGCCATGGCAGCTGGGGTGGATCCAGTTCATCTAGGAGTTGTCATTACATTCCAGGCGGCGTTAGGTTCAGCGACACCACCTTTTGGTGTTGATATATTTACGGCAAGTGCGGTCTTTAATAGGTCATATTTAGATGTTATTAGAGGGACTCCACCCTATATTGTCATGCTGATTATTGTAGCGATTTTGGTTATCCTGTTTGAAGAAATTTCATTGTTTTATCGTTACTTAATTTAATTCTCCGGATTTTTCCGGTGTAATAAAAAAATAAGATGGGGGTATTTGATGATTTTTAAAAGGAAGAATATATGTCTACTAGTTTTAGCTTTAGTACTTAGTATGGTTATGGTTGCCTGTGGAAGTGATTCAACAGGTGGTGAAGGTACGTATAATTGGAAGTTTGTTACGGAAGAACAGCAAGGTCAGGTGCAATATGAATACGCACAAGAATTTGCTAATCGTCTTCATGAAAAATCTGGCGGACAAATCAATATGGAAGTATATGAGTTTGGTGGTTTAGGTAGTGAAGTGAACCAAGTGGAATTATTGCAAAGTGGTGGTGTTGAATTTGCCATCGTATCTCCTGGATTTACTGGAACGATGGTCAGTGAAGGACAATTGTTTGCATTACACTTTCTATTTACGGATGACATGGAACTAAATCAAAAAATCTTAGATGAAAGTGAAGCGTTAAATGTTCATTTAACAGACAAATATGAGCAGTATAATATTAAACCGCTAGCCTATTGGACAGAAGGAGCGATGCAATGGACAGGGGATCGCCCGTTGACAACCCCTGAAGATTTCCAAGGATTTAAAATGAGAACACAAACATCACCTCTCATTCTTCGTTCATATGAAGCGTATGGTGCGAGTCCAACAGAGTTAAGTTGGGGAGAATTATATACAAGTCTTCAGCAAGGAGTTGTTCAAGGTCAAGAAAACCCAATCTTCTTTATAGAAGATGCAAACTTCCATGAGGTACAAGATTATATGATGATCTCTGAACATAATATTTACGTTGCGATGACAACGGTAAATACAGACTTTTTTGCAGATCTACCTAGTGAAATTCAAGAGATGATCCTAGAAACTGTGGAAGAAATGCGTCCAGTAGCATATGAAATGCAAGAAAGAATGAATGACGAGCTTTTAGGTGCGATTGAAACCAATGACCGCCATCCAACTGAAATTATCGAATTAACAGCAGAACAACGGGAAGCATTCCGTGAAAAAGCTTTACCAGTTCGAGACTTCTTTATTAATGAGGTAGGAGAAGATGGCAAAAAAATCTTAGAAATGCTTGTGGAAGAAATCGATGCAGCAACAAACTAAACGATAAAAGTAAACCTAGTTAAGTGGATAAAACTTAACTAGGTTTTTTCATTTCTTAAGGCGATTTTCGTAAACAGTGTGGCTTTATCATTTACAATATAGGATCCGATTTTTTTGAAAATCCTTTCTAAATAAAAATTCAAGAGATCATACTGCTACGACTATGTTTTTTATAAAAATAATATATTGACATAATAGTAGCTTTAATGCTAAATTAGTTTAATAATTTACCACGTTATCAATTTAGAGAGATAAAGCGAAAGAGGAGATAGATATTTATGAATGCTGTTATAATTGCAGTTGCTGTTATGCTTTTACTAAGTCTACTTCGGGTTCATGTTGTCATTGCGTTACTAGTAGGAGCGATTATTGGAGGTTTCGTCGGAGGGTTTTCTGTTACAGAAACTATGACTATTTTTACTGAAGGGCTTGGTGGTAGTGCCACGGTAGCGTTAAGCTATGCGTTATTAGGTGGATTTGCGATTGCGATATCAAAAACAGGATTACCAAGAGTGGTAGTTGATTTTGCTATCAAAATCGTCGGGAAAGAAGGCGAAAGTAGAAAGAAAAGTCTTTCTAAGGTGTTGCTACTTCTCGTCATTTTAATAATTTCAAGTTTTTCACAAAATGTGATCCCGATCCATATTGCGTTTATACCTATTTTAATTCCGCCATTAGTACAAGTATTTAATGAGCTGAAGTTAGATCGTCGAGCCGTTGCGACAGCGATTACCTTTGGTCTAAAGGCGCCATACATTCTTATTCCGGCAGGCTTTGGGTTAATTTTTCATGAAATTATCCAAATTAACATGGCTGAAAGTGGTTTAGAAATTCAGATGGTTGATATTCCAAAGGCATTATTGTTACCTACTTTAGGTATGGTGCTAGGATTATTGATTGCTTTATTTGTTACGTATCGAAAAAATCGAACATACAAAAATGGTACAGTCAATGAAGAGGTTGCTGTCACTGAAGAACCTATATCAAGACGCGCGGTAATGATAGCTTTACTAGCCATCATTGG
Organism: Anaerobacillus sp. CMMVII; assembly: GCF_025377685.1. Lineage (NCBI taxonomy): Bacteria > Bacillati > Bacillota > Bacilli > Caryophanales > Bacillaceae > Anaerobacillus > Anaerobacillus sp. CMMVII. The sequence continues at coordinate 8,470 of NZ_JACEHK010000019.1, forward strand.
GGCGTTAGTCGTCCAATATGAAACGAAGTCAATGATCTTAAGTGCATTATTTGGGCTAGTGATCCTCCTGTTAAGTGGAAAAATGAATGTAAAGAGTGCTGATGAATATCTAACTGACGGTATGCGAATGATGGCGTTCATAGGTTTTGTTATGATTACAGCCTCAGGGTTTGCTGCTGTCATTCGCGAGACGGGACATGTTGCTTTACTTGTAGAACAATCAGCTGAATTAATTGGAAATAACAAAGGGATTGCAGCACTACTTATGTTACTAGTAGGGTTGTTTATAACGATGGGAATTGGTTCTTCGTTCTCAACGATCCCTATTATAGCCACCTTGTTTGTTCCACTTTCATTAGCTATCGGATTTAGTCCACTAGCTACAATTGCTTTAATTGGGACAGCGGGTGCCTTGGGTGATGCAGGTTCTCCTGCTTCTGATAGCACCTTAGGACCGACAGCTGGTTTAAATGTTGATGGTCAGCATCATCACATTTGGGATACTTGTGTACCGACATTCATTCATTTCAACTTACCGCTTATATTATTTGGATGGATTGCAGCGATGGTTTTATAATTTTTGACGGAAGAATGTTTCCTTATAATTTGATTTAATTAAAATGATAGAACGAAAATAGACCTACATTATTCTGTTCGTGGAATTTTGTAGGTCTATTTTTATTGAAAAATAGTTGCTAGTTTTAACTTTATCGAGAGGGGAATAAGAAAAATAGTTTGGTTATTAAAAAAATTGAAACTTTTCTTTTTGAATTTCGTCTAATAGATAGAGAGTAGGGGGTGTTATTTTGAAAAAAATGGGTGCTTGGATAGTAGTTATTATGTTCCTCTTCCTTATAACAGTCGTGGGTAAGGATATATTTAATGAGGAAAAACTAAAAGCTGACTACTACGAATTGATTGTAGCGGTAAGTGAGCTGTTTAAAGACCATGCTCAAGAAGAAGAGTATTTTTATAACCGTTCATATTCTAATCAAGAAGCAATCGCCAAACTGTTAAATGGTAAAGTAACAGAAAATGGTTTTTTCTTAGTGGTAGAAACACTGTTTGAGGAGTACGATGATTTATTCGTATATAAGCCTAAGTACCAAGACTATATTAGTGACACTCGAGACTTTAGATACCCCCAAAGGGAAACTAGCTTCTATGAAACAGTGAGAAATACGCTTTTGAACCCGGCAATAGGTTTAATTCCGTTTAATGAACTAGATATTGAGAGAGAAAAAAATCGAATTACGATCGCAGCCCAAGAAATAAAGGTAAGGTTTTATGGGGATGAAGAGCGTTTAGCTGAATATCATCAGTATGCCAGATTTGGATTCCCTCCAAAGGATTATATAAGTTTTACACTGTCATTCATTTTGAAGATGGGAAGTACTTATTAGATGATTTTAAGGTTGGTAGGAATGATAAATTGTAAAAAGGTCTACCGCAGTTCTAGCGATAGACCTTTTACAATTAATTTAAGAATTTAAGCTGCGGGTTTAGAAGTGTGTTGGATTGATTTATTAACAACCTTATATATTTTTGGACATAGTAAGGAAGCGAGAATTGTTACAACGATATCTTTATAGAGGAAGATGAGCATCAGTTTCCAAGCGCCTACATAGGTTAAGTCTTCCATACCTAAAAAGTACTTTAAAGAAGCAAATAGATAGGTTGTACCAATTACGTAGTTAAGAATTAAACCGACAAAACAGGCGACGAAGAATGTGATTAATGTTGGTTTTGGCTTTAATTCGATTATTTTCCCAGTAACGTATGCAAGGATAATGAATGAAATAATAAAACCGAAAGATGGTTTTGTTATAGCTGTAAATCCATTATGTAATTGCGCAAATACAGGGACTCCAATAAAGCCAACTAGTGTATACACGAACATCGACAAGCTTCCTAGGCGTGAACCTAACAGGGCGCCTGCTAAAATTGCAAAAAATGTTTGTAAAGTTAATGGGATTGTGCCAATCATGATAAAGGAAGTTAGATTTGCTCCAATGGCCATTAATGCAGCGAACATTGCTACATAGGTAATATCTACTGCACGAAACTTTTGGTTCTTCATTTAATTGTCCACCTCTCCGAGAAATAAGTTTACATTTATCATAAAAAACAGACAATTCATTGTCAACTATAAAATAAATTAAGTTAACAAATGGACAAGGAAATTAATTTATAATGAAGGAAAGTCACTTCGGTTAGGAAAATAACCTGCTTAGCGTGGCGGAAGATAAATCTTTTGAATAAACAGTTAGAAATATAGAGAGACTTAAACTGTTTCCTCAAAAGTAGTTAAAAATATTAACAAAGAACATATTGACTTCAAAACTAAAAGAAGGTAGAATAAATTTCTGTTAGCAAGAACGACAAATTAAGACAAAAAATATTTAAAAAAAGTTCTTGTCAACAAAAAGTTATTGTGGTATATTAATAAATGTCGCTGCTAGCGACGAAAAAGTATTTCAAAAAAAGTAATTGACACTAACTTGTTAATTATGTTATGATTAAAATCCTGTTGTTTAGAAACGACAGTGACATTGCTCCTGCGGTTACTTGTTGCAAAAAATTGCACGATGTACTTTCAGATAGTGATATTGTTCTTTGAAAACTGAACACACAGCCAAGCGAATTAAAGAGATAGTAAATATCTCGTCAATGTAACAAAATTTTTGAGCTATATCAAACACTTTTATGGAGAGTTTGATCCTGGCTCAGGACGAACGCTGGCGGCGTGCCTAATACATGCAAGTCGAGCGGACAATTGAGAGCTTGCTCTCAATTGTTAGCGGCGGACGGGTGAGTAACACGTGGGCAACCTGCCCTGTAGACTGGGATAACTTCGGGAAACCGAAGCTAATACCGGATAATCTTTTGAGTCACATGGCTCGAAAGTAAAAGTTGGGTTTACCTAACACTACAGGATGGGCCCGCGGCGCATTAGCTAGTTGGTAAGGTAATGGCTTACCAAGGCGACGATGCGTAGCCGACCTGAGAGGGTGATCGGCCACACTGGGACTGAGACACGGCCCAGACTCCTACGGGAGGCAGCAGTAGGGAATCTTCCGCAATGGACGAAAGTCTGACGGAGCAACGCCGCGTGAACGATGAAGGCCTTCGGGTCGTAAAGTTCTGTTGTTAGGGAAGAACAAGTACCGTTCAAATAGGGCGGTACCTTGACGGTACCTAACCAGAAAGCCACGGCTAACTACGTGCCAGCAGCCGCGGTAATACGTAGGTGGCAAGCGTTGTCCGGAATTATTGGGCGTAAAGCGCGCGCAGGCGGTCTCTTAAGTCTGATGTGAAAGCCCACGGCTCAACCGTGGAGGGTCATTGGAAACTGGGAAACTTGAGTGCAGAAGAGGAGAGTGGAATTCCATGTGTAGCGGTGAAATGCGTAGATATATGGAGGAACACCAGTGGCGAAGGCGACTCTCTGGTCTGTAACTGACGCTGAGGCGCGAAAGCGTGGGGAGCAAACAGGATTAGATACCCTGGTAGTCCACGCCGTAAACGATGAGTGCTAGGTGTTAGGGGTTTCGATGCCCTTAGTGCCGAAGTTAACACATTAAGCACTCCGCCTGGGGAGTACGACCGCAAGGTTGAAACTCAAAGGAATTGACGGGGGCCCGCACAAGCAGTGGAGCATGTGGTTTAATTCGAAGCAACGCGAAGAACCTTACCAGGTCTTGACATCCTTTGACAACCCTAGAGATAGGGATTTCCCCTTCGGGGGACAAAGTGACAGGTGGTGCATGGTTGTCGTCAGCTCGTGTCGTGAGATGTTGGGTTAAGTCCCGCAACGAGCGCAACCCTTGATCTTAGTTGCCAGCATTCAGTTGGGCACTCTAAGGTGACTGCCGGTGACAAACCGGAGGAAGGTGGGGATGACGTCAAATCATCATGCCCCTTATGACCTGGGCTACACACGTGCTACAATGGATGGTACAAAGGGCAGCAAAACCGCGAGGTTGAGCCAATCCCATAAAGCCATTCTCAGTTCGGATTGTAGGCTGCAACTCGCCTACATGAAGCCGGAATTGCTAGTAATCGCGGATCAGCATGCCGCGGTGAATACGTTCCCGGGCCTTGTACACACCGCCCGTCACACCACGAGAGTTTGTAACACCCGAAGTCGGTGGGGTAACGCAATATGCGAGCCAGCCGCCTAAGGTGGGACAGATGATTGGGGTGAAGTCGTAACAAGGTAGCCGTATCGGAAGGTGCGGCTGGATCACCTCCTTTCTATGGAGTTAAAACTCTAGTCGATGCTTTTCTTAGGGAAAGTACGCTGACGCTGTGTTTCAGTTTTGAGAGAATGATCTCTCAACTAAATAGTTTAGAGTGTATAGTTTAAAGTTTTGAGTTGTGAAAGCAATTCGTAATGAAGCTTTAAATAAGTTACGACTTTAAGCCGGAGGCAATTTAGAAGCAAGAAGTTCGAGGAAGCGAACGAGACAATCACCGGAGTGTACATAGACGTACATGAGGATGATTGACGAGTGAAGCTGACGAAGAAATTCGCCGCTTATCAATTGCCGACTTGTTCCTTGAAAACTAGATAACAACTAACACATTTAAGTTTTACCGGAAAGTTTGTAAAAACTTTATGAGTAAACTTGAGTAGTCAAGAATTCAATTCGACGTAAAATCCTTATAACTAGGTATTTTTTCGAGAGAAGCGTAAGCTGATTGAAGAAAAAATTAGGTTAAGTTAGAAAGGGCGCACGGTGGATGCCTTGGCACTAGGAGCCGAAGAAGGACGTGACGAACAACGATATGCCTCGGGGAGCTGTAAGTAAGCTTTGATCCGGGGATTTCCGAATGGGGGAACCCACCATCCGTAATGGGGTGGTACCCATAGCTGAATACATAGGCTATGAGGAGGCAGACCTGGGGAACTGAAACATCTAAGTACCCAGAGGAAGAGAAAGAAATTATCGATTTCCTGAGTAGCGGCGAGCGAAACGGAAACAGCCCAAACCAAGGGGCTTGCCCCTTGGGGTTGTAGGACACTCTACACGGAGTTACAAAGAAACGAAGTAGACGAAGCGATCTGGAAAGGTCCGCGAAACAAGGTAACAGCCCTGTAATCGAAACTTCGTTTCCTCCAGAGTGTATCCTGAGTACGGCGGGACACGTGAAACCCCGTCGGAATCCGGGAGGACCATCTCCCAAGGCTAAATACTTCCTAGTGACCGATAGTGAACCAGTACCGTGAGGGAAAGGTGAAAAGCACCCCGGGAGGGGAGTGAAAGAGATCCTGAAACCGTGTGCCTACAAGTAGTTGGAGCCCATTTACGGGTGACAGCGTGCCTTTTGTAGAATGAACCGGCGAGTTACGATTACGTGCAAGGTTAAGCTGAAGAGGCGGAGCCGCAGCGAAAGCGAGTCTGAATAGGGCGAATGAGTACGTGGTCGTAGACCCGAAACCGTGTGATCTACCCATGTCCAGGGTGAAGTTCAGGTAACACTGAATGGAGGCCCGAACCCACGCACGTTGAAAAGTGCGGGGATGAGGTGTGGGTAGGGGTGAAATGCCAATCGAACTCGGAGATAGCTGGTTCTCCCCGAAATAGCTTTAGGGCTAGCCTCGAGGGAAGAGTATTGGAGGTAGAGCACTGATTGGACTAGGGGTCCCCACAGGATTACCGAATTCAGTCAAACTCCGAATGCCAAATACTTATCCTCGGGAGTCAGACTGCGAGTGCTAAGATCCGTAGTCAAGAGGGAAACAGCCCAGACCATCAGCTAAGGTCCCAAAGTATACGTTAAGTGGAGAAGGATGTGGAGTTGCCCAGACAACCAGGATGTTGGCTTAGAAGCAGCCACCATTTAAAGAGTGCGTAATAGCTCACTGGTCGAGTGACTCTGCGCCGAAAATGTACCGGGGCTAAACGTATCACCGAAGCTATGGATTGACACCTTAGGTGTCAGTGGTAGGGGAGCGTTCTAAGTGCAGCGAAGTCAGACCGGAAGGACTGGTGGAGCGCTTAGAAGTGAGAATGCCGGTATGAGTAGCGAAAAGAGGGGTGAGAATCCCCTCCGTCGAAAGCCCAAGGTTTCCTGAGGAAGGCTCGTCCGCTCAGGGTAAGTCGGGACCTAAGCCGAGGCTGAAAAGCGTAGGCGATGGACAACAGGTTGAAATTCCTGTACCACCTCCTCACCGTTTGAGCAATGGGGGGACGCAGAAAGGTAGGGTAAGCGCACTGATGGATATGTGCGTCCAAGCAGTTAGGCTGAGAAGTAGGCAAATCCGCTTCTCGTGAAGGCTGAGCTGTGATGGCGAGCGAAATTTAAGTAGCGAAGTTCCTGATCCTACACTGCCAAGAAAAGCCTCTAGCGAGGTGAGAGGTGCCCGTACCGCAAACCGACACAGGTAGGCGAGAAGAGAATTCTAAGACGCTCGGGAGAACTCTCGTTAAGGAACTCGGCAAAATGACCCCGTAACTTCGGGAGAAGGGGTGCTCTGATAGGGTGTTAAAGCCCGAGAGAGCCGCAGTGAATAGATCCAAGCGACTGTTTAGCAAAAACACAGGTCTCTGCGAAGCCGCAAGGCGAAGTATAGGGGCTGACACCTGCCCGGTGCTGGAAGGTTAAGAGGAGGGGTTATCCGTAAGGAGAAGCTCTGAATTGAAGCCCCAGTAAACGGCGGCCGTAACTATAACGGTCCTAAGGTAGCGAAATTCCTTGTCGGGTAAGTTCCGACCCGCACGAATGGTGTAACGATTTGGATACTGTCTCAACGAGAGACCCGGTGAAATTATATTACCTGTGAAGATGCAGGTTACCCGCGACAGGACGGAAAGACCCCATGGAGCTTTACTGTAGCTTGATATTGGATTTTGGTACAATTTGTACAGGATAGGTAGGAGCCTGAGAACCCGGAGCGCCAGCTTCGGTGGAGGCGTCGGTGGGATACTACCCTGATTGTATTGAAATTCTAACCTAGGACCGTGATCCGGTTCGGGGACAGTGTCAGGTGGGCAGTTTGACTGGGGCGGTCGCCTCCTAAACAGTAACGGAGGCGCCCAAAGGTTCCCTCAGAATGGTTGGAAATCATTCGTAGAGTGCAAAGGCAAAAGGGAGCTTGACTGCGAGACCTACAAGTCGAGCAGGGACGAAAGTCGGGCTTAGTGATCCGGTGGTTCCGCATGGAAGGGCCATCGCTCAACGGATAAAAGCTACCCTGGGGATAACAGGCTTATCTCCCCCAAGAGTCCACATCGACGGGGAGGTTTGGCACCTCGATGTCGGCTCATCGCATCCTGGGGCTGAAGTAGGTCCCAAGGGTTGGGCTGTTCGCCCATTAAAGCGGTACGCGAGCTGGGTTCAGAACGTCGTGAGACAGTTCGGTCCCTATCCGTCGCGGGCGTAGGAAATTTGAGAGGAGCTGTCCTTAGTACGAGAGGACCGGGATGGACACACCGCTGGTGTACCAGTTGTTCCGCCAGGAGCATAGCTGGGTAGCTACGTGTGGAAGGGATAAGTGCTGAAAGCATCTAAGCATGAAGCCCCCCTCGAGATGAGATTTCCCTTGGAGTTAATCCAGTAAGACCCCTTAAAGATGATGAGGTTGATAGGTCTCGGGTGGAAGCACGGCGACGTGTGGAGCTGAGAGATACTAATCGGTCGAGGACTTATCCTATAAATAGTTTAGAGTTATGATTGTTGAGTTTTGAGTTGCGTGAGTAACTCGAAGCAGTAAATACCAAATTCTAAATAAACGGATTGAATTTTACTCAAGTCTTAAATGTGTGTTATCTAGTTTTGAAGGAATGAACTTTCTTCATATAATCTAGTAGCGATAGCGAAGAGGTCACACTCGTTCCCATGCCGAACACGACCGTTAAGCTCTTCAGCGCCGATGGTAGTTGGGGGTTTCCCCCTGTGAGAGTAGGACGTTGCTAGATTATTAATTAATTTGGGGCCTTAGCTCAGCTGGGAGAGCGCCTGCCTTGCACGCAGGAGGTCAGCGGTTCGATCCCGCTAGGCTCCACCATATTAATTAATCGTAAATTTATTTTTCATGGCGGCGTGGCTCAGCTGGCTAGAGCGTACGGTTCATACCCGTGAGGTCGGGGGTTCGACTCCCTCCGCCGCTACCAATTTAGTTTTTTTATATGACATGGAGGAATACTCAAGTGGTTGAAGAGTTCGGTCTTGAAAACCGATAGGTCGTGAAAGCGGCGCGGGGGTTCGAATCCCTCTTCCTCCTCCATATAAACCTGGACCCGTGGTGTAGCGGTTAACATGCCTGCCTGTCACGCAGGAGATCGCCGGTTCGATCCCGGTCGGGTCCGCCATTTTTTTGAACTTATATCAATACTAACTATATGTGGAGGGGTAGCGAAGTGGCTAAACGCGGCGGACTGTAAATCCGCTCCCTCCGGGTTCGGCGGTTCGAATCCGTCCCCCTCCACCATTTATAATTAACTGCCTTTAGGGGCATAGTTTAACGGTAGAACAGAGGTCTCCAAAACCTCCAGTGTGGGTTCGATTCCTACTGCCCCTGCCAAAAAAAATAAAATTATGGCGGTCGTGGCGAAGTGGTGAACGCACCGGATTGTGGCTCCGGCATTCGAGGGTTCGATTCCCTTCGATCGCCCCATAATTATCTTTAAAGTATTGGGCTATAGCCAAGCGGTAAGGCAACGGACTTTGACTCCGTCATTCTCTGGTTCGAATCCAGATAGCCCAGCCATTTATATGCGGAAGTAGTTCAGTGGTAGAACACCACCTTGCCAAGGTGGGGGTCGCGAGTTCGAACCTCGTCTTCCGCTCCAATATTATCAATTTTATATTGAGCAATAGAGTGCTTGGCGGCATAGCCAAGTGGTAAGGCACGGGTCTGCAAAACCCTTATCCCCCGGTTCGAATCCGGGTGCCGCCTCCAAGAGCTCATATAAGTCGTTTTGTTATGCCGGGGTGGTGGAATTGGCAGACACACAGGACTTAAAATCCTGCGGTAGGTGACTATCGTGCCGGTTCAAGTCCGGCCCTCGGTACTTTAATTTTATATGCGCCCTTAGCTCAGCTGGATAGAGTGTTTGACTACGAATCAAAAGGTCGGGAGTTCGAATCTCTCAGGGCGCACCAAACCAACTACCTCGAATAAACTTCACTGCAGGTTTGCGACGAGCAAACGAAGTGGCGCAGGAGCATTTTTGGTTGGTTAGTAAAACTAATTTTTATCTCGGGAAGTGGCTCAGCTTGGTAGAGCACCTGGTTTGGGACCAGGGGGTCGCAGGTTCAAATCCTGTCTTCCCGACCATTTATTTTAATCATGCGGGTGTAGTTTAGTGGTAAAACCTCAGCCACGAGCGAAACATCTCAGAAAATGCTACGAGTTGCCTCGACGGATACACTCCTATGAGTAATCTTGAAGAGGAAGAGGCATGATAGAAGGCGTTTAATTTTAAGTTAACTTTATTTAGATAACGCGGGTGTAGTTTAGTGGTAAAACCTCAGCCTTCCAAGCTGATGTTGTGAGTTCGATTCTCATCACCCGCTCCAAATCTACTACGTCGAATAAGCATCTTCGCAGATTTAAGTAGATGTATTATTTTGGACAAGTATTTATTAAATCAATGTATGGGCCTATAGCTCAGCTGGTTAGAGCGCACGCCTGATAAGCGTGAGGTCGGTGGTTCGAGTCCACTTAGGCCCACCATACTTTTATTAATATTCCACAGTAGCTCAGTGGTAGAGCAATCGGCTGTTAACCGATCGGTCGTAGGTTCGAGTCCTACCTGTGGAGCCATTTTTATTTGGGGAAGTACTCAAGAGGCTGAAGAGGCGCCCCTGCTAAGGGTGTAGGTCGTGTGAGCGGCGCGAGGGTTCAAATCCCTCCTTCTCCGCCAGGAAACTTAAAAAAATGGCCCGTTGGTCAAGCGGTTAAGACACCGCCCTTTCACGGCGGTAACACGGGTTCGAATCCCGTACGGGTCACCATTTTACTTTAAATAACATCAATACATCGGAGGATTAGCTCAGCTGGGAGAGCACCTGCCTTACAAGCAGGGGGTCGGCGGTTCGAACCCGTCATCCTCCACCAAAGTTTTTTGCGCAACAAAGTGGAGCAAAATAACTTACCTTATTATGCCGGCCTAGCTCAATTGGTAGAGCAACTGACTTGTAATCAGTAGGTTGGGGGTTCAAGTCCTCTGGCCGGCACTCGTAGTCTTTTTTACTAAGAGCCATTAGCTCAGTTGGTAGAGCATCTGACTTTTAATCAGAGGGTCGAAGGTTCGAATCCTTCATGGCTCACCATTGTTTTTTGCATATGCGGGTGTGGCGGAATTGGCAGACGCGCTAGACTTAGGATCTAGTGTCTTTGACGTGGGGGTTCGAGTCCCTTCACCCGCATTATTCAATTCATAAGTTGAAACGTATGTTACTTTTTAAAAAGTAACATACGTTTTTTTTATTTGTAATCCGAACAATTAAATGGAATATAAAGAGGCTGAAGGTATATGGTAACGGGTTCAGTTTTGGGAGAGAAAATAACAAATGACATTAGAAAAAGAACAAGCGTACAAATTATCAGTGATTTTGTACGCTTGTTTTTTATTGGTACGTCTTGGTACGTCAATGTTTGATTAGAATTCAACCTAAAATTAGCAGTTTTATCATACCTATTGGTGAAACCCCATAGACTTATGTTCCCCGTTTATTTCATACGCTAAAAGTTATGCTGATTATTTTGTTAGTTTTGGGGTTATTAATATTCGTAGGAATTTTGGAATTTAATGTTAAAATAAGTATAAAGAAATTCTTTGTTCAACGAGCAGAAGTGTGTTGTTTACTTTTTGTTCAACAGTGGGGACATTTTGAGGAAAAGGGCTCATTGGATTAAGCAACATTTCTTCTTTTAGATAAAGTCGTAAACAGGTTTGCCGCATTTTGAAGGAGAAAAAGTAGAGGAATTACTAGAAGACAAATAAACAGCCCTGTTGTTTCTAAAGAATGAAATTAACAAGGCTGTTTTTTTACCAGAAAATTTACATAGGTTACGATAAAGAAAGAAAAAAAAATAAACGGGTCAAAACCACCGTTACATTCGTCTAATTTTTGGAAGGGAGGTTGAACGGTGTTTACTCAAGTAAGTAATGATATAGAAAAAAATAAGGATGTCCTCTTGTATCAGTTAATGCAGAAGTATGGATCAGAGTTAAAACGGATCGCCTATTTGTATGTAAACGATAAAGAAGAATGTGAAGATATTATTCAGGAAGTTTTTATTTCTTGTTATCAAAACTTAGACCAGTTTCGGAATGAAGCTAGTTATAAGACTTGGCTTATACGAATCACCATTAACAAATGTAAAGATTATCGGAAGCGATGGAGCATTAAGAATTTAATTTTTAAACCAGAAATCAATCCATTGAATACAAGTCAATCAACCGAAAAAGAGTATATTCAGCAACACAATTCCGATGAGATAATTGAACAAATTGCTAGTCTTTCAGGAAAATACAAAGAAGTTCTCATTCTATATTTCTATCAGGAAATGAATATGAAGGAAATAAGCGATGTCCTCAATATTAGTATAAATACGGTTAAATCAAGACTGTTACGCGGAAAAGATGCTCTAAAAAGAAAACTTGAAAGGGGGTGTAAACTTGAATAACACTGATAAGAAGATATCAGAAAAAGTGAAAAGTTATTTAGATAAGAATGTTGAATTTACGACTGAAGAAAGCGAAAAGATTCAAATGAAAATTCAACAAGGTATTCATAAATCAAGAAAGTTTAATCGGTTCTATTGGACAGCATTGGCTTCTGCTGCTGCTATTTTTCTTATATTAAGTATATCTTTTCTAAATGGTCCCCTTTTAGGTCCGGAAAACGAGCAGGCTGTACAGAGTTCTGGTAATGAAGGTGAAGAATTATCCGTAGACCTGTCTGACATTCCACATATGAATATAGGTTCCGAAATGCCCCGACTTTTATTTGCCGATGACAACATAGCGGTTATTCAAGGTACATTTGGAGTCATTGTATATAATATGCAGGATTCAATGGTTACAAATCGAATTTCATATGAAGTTATGAAGGCATATGACATCTCTATGATGTTGGCATCTGTATCTCAAGATGGTACAACAATCTATATTGGAAATGAGGATATGTCTATGTCTAATGAATTTATATATACTCACCAATACAATATTAGTACTAGAGTAATAACAAAAACTACACAACAGCCATCAGGCTTGTATAGTCCTATAAATATCGAAACACCTGGTTACAATGAGCAATACGATAAATATTTCGATTTACTATATCTTACGGGTGACAAAATTGCAGAATTGGATAATTCTTTTATATACCTACGCTCTTCAGACTGGAATATAAAAATCTACAAATCGTTATTTGCCAGTATGAAGATGGTGAAAGCCAAGTTTTTGATGTGTTCAAATGAGAATTATAGTTGGCTGTTACATTATTCTTAAATATGGATTAATTTCATTATTAAGAGACCTTGCTGGAATAACTAAAATGACAACGATAAACTAAAGTGATCTTTATGCTTTTTGGTCCCCGAAAATGAAATACCTATTTTTGCTTCATTCGCTTTAAAGTAGTTTCAAATTATGCAGCAACTGCGCATCCTTTACTTCGTAGGTCAACAAATAGAGTAAAGAAGAGAAGGTGCTTTTTGAAATAACGGAAGCTTAAGTGGAACAACAGGAACAGTCAAAAGAATGGTTTTTCCTGTTTACTTTTATTCAACTCTTGAAGCAGGATTGTTGAAGAAGGATAACATATGGAAATAGACTAACTTAAGCAAGAACAGAATTGGAGATGTCTTTTGGTTTTATTAAAACTCCCCCCTATTCGCTGGACAATTTTTTGTGTGATTATTTTAGCACTATTATTTTCAAATTATTTAGGTGTTTTCACTTTTTTTGTATTAAGTGCAGGATTTTCAGTTTTAGAGATTTATTTATTAACTAAAAAGAACTTTGATAAAAAGACAGGTAACAAGATATTTGATTATGGATGGATTGTTTTTTACCTAATTACATTAACTATTGTACTAATCTTCTTTAAGTAATCGGATAGAATGTGAAGCTTTTCCTTTCCAATTATAATTATTTGAGTATATAATCCTTCTTTTAGACGTAGCCAAGCTCATGCTTGGCTTTTCACGCAGAGCGTGAAACTTTTGAGAATAAAATGACCCAGAGACAAATGAATTTGTTTCTCAAAGCTCATTTTATTCTCAAAAGACGATCTAAAAGAAACATTTCTATTATATATATCTATCCAAATCTCTTTTTATATTTGTAACAAATTGGTTAGAAAAGTCGACTAACAATAGAAAGGGGGCATTTCTATGATTAAAATGATTTTACTACTAATTATTAGTAGTCTATTAGTTTCATGTGGTCAAATAAATTCAGAGTTAAAACCAACACTGTCTTTCACAAATGAGGATGTACATAACGAGGTTGTTACTAATACGAATGAATTTGCTTTTCAGCTATTAAAAAGCTTAAAGGAAAGAGACGAAAGTATTTTGATTTCACCATTTAGTATTTCATTAGCATTAGCTATGACGGTTAATGGTGCAGATGGTGATACAAAAACGGCAATGATTGAGGCAATGCAACAAACTAGTGTTCCTTTAGAAGAAATTAACCAATCGTTCCAAGCATTAATGAACATCATGACAAATGCTGATCCGAAAGTACAACTTTCAATTGCGAACTCACTGTGGGGTCGAGAGGATAAGAATTTCTATGAGGACTTTGTAGCTACGAATAAGGATTTTTATGATGCCAAGTTAACTTTACTCGATTTCCAGGCAGCAGATGCAGTAGAGACAATAAACAAGTGGGTTAACCAAGAAACGAGTGGGAAAATAGAAAAAATTATTGAGGACCCAATCGACCATGATACAGTTTTATTTTTAGTAAATGCAATCTATTTTAAAGGAGATTGGAAACTACCATTCAGTAAAAATCGTACAGTTGATAAACCATTCTTTACAAAGGATGGTAAGCAGCAAACGGTTAAGATGATGTCAAATGAGGGTGCTTTTCAATACTTCGATAAAAACGGTCTTCAGGGAATACGCCTTCCATATGGTGATGGAAGGTTCGCCATGGATTTGTTTTTACCAACTCAATCGATGGATCAATTCTTAGAAAACACCACAAAGGACGAATGGTTAAAGTGGATGACAAGTTTTCAAACGATGAATGGTTATTTGGAAATGCCACGTTTTTCGCTTGAATATGAAAATAGTTTAGTAGAAGTCTTAAAGACCTTTGGTATGGAAGTTGCATTCGATGAACACAAGGCGAATTTAAGCAAAATCGCACCAGTACCTCCAAACCTATACATTAGTGAGGTTCTTCATAAGACCTTTATTGATGTAAATGAAGAAGGGGCTGAGGCTGCCGCAGTGACATCTGTTGAAGTGAAAGAGGAGTCTGCCCCGATGTACGATTTTTATATGGAAGTTAATCGACCATTTTTATATGTTATACACGATACTGAGACTCAGGCCATATTATTTATTGGAGTTACAGAAGAAATAAACGAATAATAGTGCCTATGTACGGGAAAAGGTTTCTTTGCTATAGTAGCTGTTGTAGGATGCCACAAACATGTGAAGGAGAAGGTTCATTTCCTTTTCTTAGAATTATATATGTTTTTAATCTTTATCTTTCTATCCCTGGATAAAACGCAGTCACGCAGTAAACTATGGCAATGAAATTGAAACTTTTGGAAATTACTCACGTAGATATGTCTGAAGTCAAAATTTTGGAGGACAATTTTATGTTTAAAAGTTTGAAAGTATTTGCGGTTTCTTTAATCTTTCTGTTAATGTTAGCTGCATGTAATGAGGAAGTTGCTACGAATTTAACGGATGCTGAAGAAATTCTTAAGCAATCGTTAGAGGCAATGGAAGGATTAAATAGTTATTCAATGAAGATGGAAACTGAACAAACAATGACCATTAACGATATGGAAACTATTAATCTAACTATGGGCATTGACGCAGATATGACGTTAGAACCAATGGCGTTTTATCAAAAGCTTTCAATGGAAAGTGATATGGAAATGATGGGCAAATATGAAACGGAAATGTATTTGGTTGGAGATCAAATTTTTATGTTTGAACCAATGATGAATGAGTGGATGGAGCTTCCACTTGAGTTAGTTGGAGATATTGGTGCTTTATCGGAAATGCAGATCAGCCCTGATCAACAGTTATTATTATTACGAAGCTTTTTGGATGATATTGAGCTATCAGAGAATGGGAATGAATATGTGTTAAAACTTACGGGTGAGGGTTCAGAATTCATGGAAATAGCGCAATTCTTTGGTGGTGCAGGAAATGAGCTTGAAGCGATGTTTGAACTTTTTTCAGAGCTTCAGTTAAATAAAATAGAGTATGAAATTTTTATTGATAAAGAGACGCTCTATCAAACTAAACTTAACATGACAATGGATCTCACAATGGAAATGGAAGGTGAGAAGATCCATACTTTCCAATCAATAAGAGCAACCATTAGTGGTTATAATGAGATCGGAGAAATTAAGCTACCTGACGAAGTAGTTGTTAACTAAATTCCTAAAGGACATCCGCTTTGGATGTCCTTTTCATTTTAACGAATTTTTTGTGAGATTGGTCACCGAAATAACAAGAGGATTTTATTATAATATAAAGGTTTCCCTTTAGTTACAGGGACGTAAATTGTTTAACTGAAAGGGCGGCTTTGTATTGTATATACCATCAAGGTTTAATGTGGTTACTGAAACAGAAGCAAAAGAGTTACTTATTTACAATAGCTACACAGGTGCTATTGCACTATTTGATATAGAAGAAGCTGAAGTAGTGAGGAAGGTTTTGGCCAACATCTTAGACATTGACGGCGTCTTAGAAGAACAATTAGTCACTCATGGATTTCTAGTCAGCAATGAGGTTGATGAAAAAGCAAGGGCAACCTTTTTACATCAATCACTGCATCGAAATGATTCCCTCCATTTAGTTATTTTGCCGACAGAAGCCTGTAATTTTCGTTGTACATATTGTTATGAGAATTTTCCAAGGGGAAAAATGACGGAGAGTGCAATAGAAGGTCTTAAATCCTATATTCAGAAGCAAGGAAAGTCATTAAATCAACTAACAGTAAGCTGGTTTGGTGGAGAGCCGCTTTTAGCAGCTGACGTGGTTAATGAGCTTTCAACTGTCTTTTTAGAGGTGGCAAACCGCCATAAGATAAATTATTCTGCAGAGATTGCGACAAATGGGTATTTATTGACAAAGGAATTATTTCAACAAATGCTTGCCAATGGGATCCGTCAATTCATGATTACGATCGACGGACAAGCAGATGACCATAATAAAAAGCGAAAGCTAGCCAACGGGGAAGCAACGTTTCAGCAGATTATCGATAACCTTAGTGACATTAAAGAAATCGAAGGAGATTTTGAAATCACACTTCGAACAAATTTTGATGAAGAAAATTTAAAGAGGATTCCAGAGTTCATCTTAGGCTTGAAAGAATTATTTGGTGATGACCCGCGTTTTAAACCATTTTTCCGTCCAGTTTCGCGTTGGGGTGGAACTAATGATGAGTGCCTAGCAATCTGTGATCAACGAACAGTAGATCAGAAGATTTGGGAGTTTAGTGAGAGAGCAATCGATGCCGGATTATCTATGAGTTCTCTGATCACTGCGACCTTACAGCCAACCGCCTCAGTTTGCTACGCAGCAAAACCAAATTCATTTATTGTAGCGAGCAATGGTAGCCTTCATAAGTGTACATTGGCATTTGATGATGAGGACAACCAACTCGGTAATCTTAATCGGGATGGTACACTTCAGATTGATTACGATAAATTAGCGAAATGGACAACATCAGGAGAAGAAACTGATGAAAATTGTCAATCTTGTTTCTTTCGCCCTGCTTGTCAAGGTAACCATTGTCCATACTATCGCAAAACAACAGGAGACCGGCCATGTTCTCATGAAAAGCGCAATATTAAGAAGGTACTTCGGTTAATTGCGAAGGAAAATGTAAAGTGTAAAATGTAGAATGCAAAATGACGCGAGTAATACTTCGAAGCTAAACGTAAAACAATTATACATTCTACATTCTGAATTCTACATTTTAATAGGGAGGTGACAAAGATGAAAGTCATTCAACAAGGTGTTTCACCACTTTCAGCAACAACGAAAGGACAAGTGATCAAATCAGTTCCAGGTAGTTTAAGATAATAAGAAACGACAGCCTTAGTTTGGCTGTCGTTTTTAAATTTTTTAGTAGAATTTCTAATTATTCATTTAAGTTATCAATAATTTCATTGGTCCAACTAATCGACTTTTCGTAGTAAGATGCTATTTCTGTCGGAGAGCTACCTTCTAAATGAGCGTTAAGTTTTTCCCAATCAGCTTTCTCAATCGCTTCGATAACCTCGATAATTACTCGTAATTCACTAGTCTCTTTTACTAATGCATTTTTTACTGCATCTGATAAAGGAAGAGTCTCTAAAACATTTTCCATTGGCCTTTGTAAAATTGCATCAAGTAGCGAAAACATTCCTAACATAAAACATTCAGCTTTTCGACGATCACCGAAAAGCTTTGAACCAAATTGCTCCGCAAACTTCCCACGAATAAGTGATTGAGCCAGGATTTCTTTGGCTAATGGTGTTTTCGATTGTTGCTCCTTTAACGAGATAATAGTAAACCAACGAACTAATTCATTTAAGCCTAAAATGATAATTGCTTGTTTAATAGAGGTGATTTTCACCTTCGTGTAATAGGCTAATGTATTGACGATTTTCAAGATTTTGTACGACAGTGAAAGGTCGTATTCTATTAAAGAAACTATTTTATCAATGTCTGGTTCAGGTTTATTTAGTTCTTTTAATATTTTGAAATGCCCATAAGCTTGAAACGGGATATCCGTAGTCGATACAACCATTGGTTTACTAAAGAAATATCCTTGAAAGTATTCAAAACCCTCTTCAAGTGCTACCTCAAAATCTTCCCTTGTTTCAATTTTTTCAGCCAACAACTTAGCTTTGTATAACTTCGCAATTTTACCAATAGATTGCCGTTGTTTCTTAGTTGTCGTGAGAAAATCAATTTTGATGATGTCGGCGTAAGGAAGCAAGTTGATGTTAGATTCTTTTAGAAGATAATCATCTAGTGCAATTGTATAACCAAGTTTCTTAAGTTCAGCTATTTTAGCGATTATTTCCTCGTCACCTTCAATATCTTCCAACACTTCAATAATAATCTTCTCTGGTGAAAATAAGGTTGGGACTTTTTTTAATAGCAGGTTTCTAGTGAAATTAATAAAGAGCTTCTTTCCACTAGATAGTTGTTCATTACCTATACCTAAGAAACTATTTAATAACACGTCGGTTGTAGCTACATCACCATCTATTTCGCTAAAATAGTTTTGTTCACTGTTGCGGTATAGAAGTTCATAGCCGATTACGTTTTCCTCTTTCGTTAAAATCGGTTGCCTAGCAACGAAAATATCCATCAGTTCACCTCGGGTAGCAAATTAAAAATGTCAATTGGTTCTAAAAATTACGAAATAAGTACTTAGGAAAATATATGGAATATTAAATTCATGTAGAATTTTGCTAACTTTTAAGTAATTATGTATATTTTACCATAGAGTGTTGTTTGAAGGACATGGAATAATAATAAAATTTTATGGGGTAAATGACATTATTATTAAAATGTTACATATTTGGTAACTGTTGTTATTTGTTATCAAAAATGAAACTAAAAATATCATAATCACGTATAATTGTAATGAAATCTTTTTATATATGATGAGGGGATGTGGAGTAATGGATTTAACCATTAACTGGGCATTGATTGCCCCAATTATTGTCATTCAGCTTATATTAATGATTATTGCTCTTATCGATTGTGTGAGAATTGAAAAGACGAATGGATCAAAAGTCATGTGGATCTTTATTATTATCCTTTTTAGCATGATTGGACCAATAGCTTACTTCTTGTTCGGAAGGAGGGCAGATTGATGGCATTAGTAACGATTACTGGCTTAACGAAAAAATTTAAAAGTAACGTTGCCGTAAACCACTTGGACCTAGAATTGCAAAAAGGCATTTGTACGGCTTTATTAGGACCAAACGGTGCGGGGAAAACAACTACATTAAGTATGTTAGCTGGAATTATGAAACAAACTGCTGGATCAATTTCTTTTTCTGGGGCATCTAGTGAAGATTTCCGTCAGTACATTGGCTATTTGCCACAATATCCAGTTTTCTATGGTTGGATGACAGGGAAGGAATACTTACAATATGTAGGTCAACTAGCATCATTATCTAAAAAAGAAGCGTCAATGAAGGCTGATGAATTATTAGAACTTGTTGGAATAGCAGAGGCAAAAAAACGAAAAATAAGTGGATATTCTGGTGGTATGAAACAACGTCTAGGGATTGCCCAAGCGTTAATTAATGATCCACTCCTACTCATTCTAGATGAACCAGTGTCAGCGCTAGATCCAATTGGGCGTAGAGAAGTACTGACCTTGATGAAGAAGTTAAAAGAGAAAACAACCATTTTGTTTTCGACTCATGTTCTTCACGATGCCGAAGAGATTTGTGATTATATCTATATCATTAAGCAGGGCGAAATGGCTATTAAGGGAACGCTAGAAGAATTGCAAACAGAACACCAGCAGCCAACGATCTATATTGAAGGAGAAAAGGAATTAGAGGATTGGATTTCGACGATAGAACAATACCCTTTTGTTTCTGAGATAGTATCGAATTCATCTAAATCATTAACGATAACAGTCACAGATGTGGATACTGCAAGAAGAGAACTCTTAACCTATTTTGGAAATGTAAATGTTCCAATTCGGAAGTTCGAGCTTGTTAGAACCTCTTTAGAGGATCTTTTCTTAAAGGTGGCGAAAAAATGAAAATGAAACAGTGGTTAATTCTATTCTCAAAAGAACAAAAGGAAATGTTGAAAAATTTCAAATGGATCTGGGTACCACTCGTCTTTTTGATATTAGGTATGATGCAACCAATTACCTCTTACTATCTTCCTGAACTACTTGAAAAATTGGGAGGTTTACCTGAAGGTGCTGTATTTGAAATCCCTGTACCAACCGCTCCAGAAGTATTAATGGCTACCTTAGGACAGTTTTCTCAAATAGGTATTTTAATTTTAGTACTAGCGACAATGGGGGTTGTTTCGAGTGAACGGAGCTCTGGCTCATATGTGATGATCCTAGTTAAGCCAGTTTCATTTACGTCCTATATCACAGCAAAATGGGCAAGTATCTCCCTGTTTGCGATCGCAAGCTTTTTTCTTGGCTATTTGTTTTCTGGTTACTACACGTACATACTAATGGGGGAATTTGTAGTGGTAGATATGCTAGTGGCAGCAGGTGTTTACGCAATTTGGCTCACATTTATCATGACTCTTGTCTTGTTGTTTAGTTCAATAATGAAGAGTATTGGGGCAATTGCATTCTTAACTCTAGGAACAACGATGCTTCTTTCAATCATAACTAGCCTCTTTAGTAAGGTGATGTACTGGAGCCCAGCTCGTTTATCGACTCATAGTAATTCAATCTTGCTAACAAGTAGTGGTGCTGACCATTTTTGGTTAAACCTAGCAGTAACAATTTCCCTCATAGTCATTCTTTTACTAGTAACTATTCAATTGTTTAAAAAGAAAGAGTTGGTTAGTTAGTTGGTTGGTTTAACAAAAAAATTATACTAGAAAATCTTTTTCGAAGCAGGATTTCGTACAGTGGTGCTAAGGTGAAATTAAAACTGATGATGAAAACGGTCTTTGGGAAAGATGATGATGTATCTAATTGTTTGAGGAGGCTAATTGTGAAGGGTGTAATCGATCGAATTGTTGATAGCAAATGGGCAGTTATTCTAGTAGGAGAGGAAGAAGTTGAGCATAATGTGCCAATAGACAAGTTACCAGCAGATAGTAGAGAAGGTAGTATTGTCGAGGTTGAACTCTTAAATGGCACTATTGTTAATGTGATAAATTTACCGAATGAAACCGCTATTCAGCAGGCACAAATTACGGATAAAATGAATTTACTAAAATCACGAAAGCGAAGCAATTTTAAACGAAACTAAAAGCAGGTTTCAGCGTGGATAAGCCTGCTTATTTCTTTAGGTCCCCGAGGAAAAGCTGCAAGTAGTAACTCTAGAAGTAACACATGTTTTGAACGAGGTCAGTAGCTTTTGTCGGGGCTAAACGGGGAAAAAAGTATCCTTTTTCCTAGGTCGCTTGCGCTTTTCTAAATAGACAAACGATTTCGAATACTTTATAATATTAATGTGATAAAGTAATTTTAAAGGGACGTGATGCGAAAATGCCTTCAGTAGAAAGTTTTGAATTAGATCATAATCTTGTGAAAGCTCCATTTGTGAGACATTGTGGGACCCATAAAGTTGGAGTTGATGGTGTTGTGAATAAGTTTGACCTACGCTTTTGTCAACCAAATAAACAAGCAATGCAACCTGAAGCAATACATACGCTTGAGCATTTACTTGCGATAAATATCCGACGTTTTACAGAAAAATACGATCATTTTGATGTTATTGATGTTTCCCCAATGGGGTGCCAAACTGGCTTTTATTTGATTGTGAGTGGAGCACCAGCTGTTAATGAGGTTATCGATGTTATGGAGGCTGCGCTTACATATAGCCTTTCAATAGAAGTAGTACCAGCCGCAACAGAAAAAGAGTGTGGTCAAGCAAAACTGCATGATTTAGAAGGAGCAAAGAGGTTAATGAAGTTTTGGCTTAATCATGACAAGGAAACACTTCGTACTGTTTTTTAGTTCACTATTGTTTAAGTTTCTCGAATAAAGAGAGGTTTTTTGGCATATTTTTTACAAGTTAAAAGACTAGTAGTAAAGAGGCTTCTAAGATTAGAAGCCTTTTTTATTTTAAAAAAAGCTTTTTTGTAGTTTAAGAAAGCGTAAAATTTCAACGTAATAACTGTCTAGCTCCACCGCCCAGCCCCTCGAGGTCAAATAACCTTCGAGAATAAAAGTGAAAGAGCACACTTTTTTTCTCGAAGAACATTTGCTTGTCGGGGCTCCCAGGGCGCTTGCGCTTTTCTTAATAGGTTCTTCACGCTTTATGTAAAGTTATTGAGAAGAAAGGGTCTATGATAAAAAGTACACAAAATAGACATAATTTCACCTATTCTAAACAATTATATTTTAAAACTAATAAAACCTTATTTATTGGGGTTAAGGCTGTAAAAGAGATGTTTGGAAACTGAGTTTTTGAAAAAATATTATATAAATGTAGGATTAATATTTGCAAAACTGTTAATCGCTACAATTTATGGTTGTTGAAATGCAGTAAATTTGGTATAAATAAACTAAGTAATCGCTTACAAAACCAATTTTGAATGTCTTGTAGCCTTTTAAGTGTAAATATTGGTAGTGAATGATCTTATTGCACTTACTAGAATACTAGCGATTTCTTCATGGGGTTGACATATTTAATCATACCCTGAAAGGAAGACTTGTTGTTTTCCTTCCTGTTTAATTAAAAAATATGATTTATACGGCTGGGAGGAGGTTAGCAGCTAGAGAGATTTTAACGACCCTCGTATATAGTATTGGTCACAGAACATTGGAACACAGTTTAGATTGATGAGCAATCGATCAATCAATTTCAACATGAAAAAGTAAGTGAACTACTGAACTTACTTATACAACACGAACTTTTCGTACTATCAATTAATTACTAGATTGGTAGTATAGAGTAACATTGTTTTTGCTTCCGAAGTGCTTTAAAAAAATCTTTATTTAACAGAGTGAATTTCCTTAATTAAGCTATATCAAACTATATGCAGTTACGAATGGTTTTACGCAACTACATATAGAACATAATAGCGAAAATAATGGATGATGAAATTCATTAAACAACTAAATATATTAAATAAGGTAAGTACACGTTAGGAGTGTGAGTCAATGCATATAGTCGTTTGTATTAAGCAAGTACCAGATACAAAGATTATTAAAGTTAACCCAAAAACGAACACGCTAGATCGTTCAAGTGCACCTGCTATCTTAAATCCTTATGATGCTCATGCAGTTGAAGAAGCGGTACGTTTGAGACAACAACACGGTGGAAAGGTTACAGTTCTTTCAATGGGACCACCTCAAGCTGTGAATGCGATAAAGAAGTGTGTTGAAATTGGTGCTGATGAAGGTATTCTTATTTCTGACAGGGCCTTTGCAGGAGCAGACACATTAGCAACAAGTTACGCTCTAACAAAGGCGATTGAAAAAATCCAAAAGCAAGAACCGATCTCTTTAGTTTTATGTGGAAAGCACGCAATTGATGGTGATACAGGTCAAGTAGGTCCTGGTATTGCACGTCGTATGTCCATTCCACCAATAACAAATGTTATTAAGATTGAGAATGTAGATGTTAAAGAAGGAAAGGTTGAAATTCGCCGTAAAATTGAAAACGGCTATGAAATTATTCAATCACAAACTCCTTGTTTACTAACAGTAGAAAAAGAGATAAACGAAGTCTCTTATTCACCTATGCCTAATATGATAAAAGCTGCTAGATACCAGCCAACGGTTTGGATGGTTAAAGATCTTGATGATGTTGATATGAATCAGCTTGGTATGAAAGGTTCTCCAACAATCGTAGGGAAAATGTGGCCACCTGCAAAAAGTGAAGGAGCAAAGCTAATTGAAGGCGATGCAAAGTCACAGGTAAAGCAACTTGTTTCAGTAGTTCTTGAAAAACGTGAGCTATTTGAACAGAAAGGTGGTAGGTAATATGAACATTGAAGAATACAAAGGCGTCTGGGTATTTATTGAACAAATTGAAGGTAATGTTGTTGGAGTTTCATTAGAATTACTTGGAGCGGGTCGTGCTTTAGCTGATAAGCTTGAGGTTGATCTTTGTGGAGTACTACTAGGTGAGAATGTGAAAGAAATTCCTGCAGAACTTTTTGAGTATGGCGCGGATAAGGTCTATATGATCGACGACCCAATTCTGAAAGATTACCGTTCTGAAACCTATATGAAGGCAGTAGGGGATCTTGTTCGAAAGTATAAGCCAGAAATTTTCTTATATGGTGCAACTGCTAACGGGAAAGATTTAGCTAGTGCGGTAGCGACAGAAGTTATGACCGGTCTTACTGCGGATACAACAATGCTTGATATTGATTTAGATAAGCGTTTATTTGAAGCAAGCCGCCCAGCATTTGGTGGAAACATCATGGCTACTATTCTTTGTAAAAAGCACCGTCCGCAAATGGCAACGGTTCGTTCGAAAGTAATGAAGGCGTTAGAGCCACAACCTGGTCGTACAGGTGAAGTGATTGAAGAAACAATTACGTTAAAAGAAGAAGACTTAAGAACAAAAGTTTTACAGATTGTTCGTGATACGAGCAAAAAGGTAAATTTAGCAGACGCTGAAATTATTGTTGCTGCAGGTAAGGGAGTAAAGGATGCAAAGGGCTTTAAGCTCGTTTGTGACTTAGCTGATGTTCTTAACGCAACAGTTGGTGCAAGTCGTGACGTTGTTGAAGCTGGACTAATTGGTCATGCTCATCAAGTTGGGCAAACTGGTGAAACAGTGACTCCGAAACTCTACTTTGCCATAGGTATTTCTGGAGCTGTTCAGCACGTTGTTGGAATGAATAACTCTGAAACGATCGTTGCCATTAACAACGACCCAGAAGCGCAAATTTTTAACGCTGCCCATTATGGATTAGTCGGTGATTTATTTGAAATCGTACCACTTCTAACAGAAGAGTTTAAAGCAGCATTAAAAGAAGTCGGAGGTGTCAAAGTCCATGCCTGAAAAATTTGATGTAATCGTCGTAGGAGCGGGCCCAGCAGGAGCAGCTTGTGCAAATGTTTGTGCTAAAAATGGTTTAAAAGTATTACTAATCGAACGCGGTGAATATCCTGGATCTAAAAACGTTATGGGTGGTATATTGTATCGCAAGCAAACGGAGGAAATCGTTCCTGAATTTTGGAAGGAAGCACCGATTGAAAGACCAGTCGTTGAGCAGCGCTTTTGGTTATTAGAAAAAGAATCAATGGTGTCTATGGGCTATAAAGGCAAAGAATGGGCTCAAGAACCTTACAATAACTTTACCGTTCTTCGTGCACAGTTTGACCAATGGTTTGCCAAAAAGGCTGTTGAGCAAGGCGCATTATTAATTAATGAAACCGTTGTTTTAGAGTGTATTGTTGAAGGTGGAAAAGTAGTGGGAGTTCGTACTGACCGTCCAGATGGAGACATCTATGCTGACGTTGTCGTATTAGCAGATGGGGTTAACTCATTACTTGCTAAATCTTTAGGCTTCCATAAAGAATTTAAGCCAGATCAAGTAGCTCTATGTGCTATGGAAGTATTGAATATGCCAAAAGGTAAGATTAACGACCGTTTTGGTTTAGAAGGAAATGAAGGTTGTTCAGTTGAAATTTTTGGAGATGCAACCCAAGGCCAATTAGGAACTGCATTCTTGTATACAAATAAAGATAGCATTAACATCGGTGTAGGAACGACACTTTCTGGAATGATCCGTGCGAAAGTTAAACCTTATGAATTACTTGAGTATGTGAAAAATCATCCAATGATTCGTCCTTATATTCATGATGGCGAGCCAGCTGAGTATTTAGCTCACTTAATTCCTGAAGGTGGGTATTATGCAATTCCGAAGTTAACAGGCAACGGAGTTCTTGTTATTGGTGATGCAGCGCAACTAGTAAATGCTATTCACCGTGAAGGATCAAACATGGCGATGTCTTCTGGTAAAATGGCAGCAGAAGCCATTATTAAAGCTAAGCAAAACAATGATTTCTCTGAAGTTGGCTTAGATTCTTATCGCACAAGCATCTATGATAGCTTTATTGGGAAAGACTTAAAGAAATACAAGGATCTTACTCATACGTTTGAGGCAAATCCTCAATATCTAAATGAGTATATTCCGTTAATGAATCGTGCAGCTAGCCAATTCTTTACAATTGACGGCACACCTAAACGTGAAAAGCAAGCGAAAATTATGCAATCCTTCACAGCAGGCCGAGGCAAGTTAGGCGTTGTTAAAGATATGTATCAAGCTTGGAAGGTGATGAAATAATGGCTAAAACAATTGAAGAAAAACAGTATCTCGTCCGTTATAAAGCAGACAAAAAGTCACACTTAACAATTTTAAATCATGAAAAATGTGCGACTGAATGCGAAGGACAAATTTGCACACTCTTCTGTCCAGGAGATGTATACAAATGGGAAGGCGACAGAATGTTTGTAGGCTATGAAGGTTGCCATGAGTGTGGAAGCTGTCGTATCGGCTGTCCAAATGATAACATCAAATGGGAGTATCCATTAGGCGGTCACGGCATCGTTTTCCGCTTAGCCTAATAGATAATTGTTTATAGACAAAATAGTAAACCTCAGGGAACCACGAATTCCTTGGGGTTTTTTATACTTTAGATACACGGCTAAAGTATAACCGAATATACTTTCACATTAGTAAACATATTCGTATTTATACTATCATTATAGTGTAAAATGACTAAGTTGCCAATAAAAAAGTTCGTTTTTTTAGGCTCTTTTCGTAAACATTGCTCCTGCGGTTACTCGTCGCACAAAAAAACTTGCTCCTGCGGTTACTCGTCGCACAAAAAAACTTGTTACTTTTTAACCGAAATAATAAAAAAAAAACTTAGATGAAGAATTGACCAAGTAGAATAAGTAAGAAAAGAGCAATGCTTACTAAATAAGTAGTGATATCTTAGTGTTTACTTAAGCAACAAACTTTATGAAAACAGCTTTTTTTTACAGCCTTTCCTGAACGGGAAAGCCCACTCCTTCAGGTGTGGGATGAAAGTGAAGTCAAATACGGAGTGCCACTGGTAAACCGAAGGTTTGTGGTGCTTCAAGTATTTGAAAGTTTAATTCTTTTTCTGAATTTCCGTTGCAGTTAAAAAGATAAACTGATACGATATTATTATGAATAATTATAGAAAAACAAACACAACTGTCTCATTAATTAACTATCATTTTGTATTTTGTCCTAGATATAGAAGGAAAATATTCCTACAAACAAATGTAGAAGAACGTTTTAAAGAGTTGGTGCGAGAAATATGTGCCGATTTAGAGATAATCATTGTTGCATTAGAATGCGATAAAGACCATACACACATGTTCCTAAATGCACTACCAACACTTAGTCCTGCTGATATTATGGCAAAAATTAAAGGAGTGACTTCAAAAAAGTTAAGAGAGGAATTCCCTCACCTTCAACATTTGCCTAGCTTATGGACGCGATCCTACTTTGTATCTACCGCAGGAAACGTATCGAGTGAAACAATTAAACAATACGTTGAAAATCAAAAAAAACGACAATAGGAAGGAGTTCAAACCTATGACAAGAAAAAGTACACCAAGCTATACAATTGAGTTCCCTTTGCACATACCCGTTTGGCAACAGAACCGTTTAGAAAAGAGATTCAAGATCGCTAGAGTGGTCTACAATTCTTGTCTAGGTGAAGCTCTTAAAAGACACAAAACTGTAAAATTAGATAAAAAATATCGTTTTCTCCTTAGCGAGCCTAAATCAAAAGAACGTGACAAGCAACTAGCAGAAATACGGTTAACCTTTGGTTTTTCTGAATATAGAATGCATCATTTTGTAAAATCGGTTCAACAAAAATTCAAAGAGAACATTGGTAGTTTAGAAGCGCAAAAGCTTGCTACTAGGGCTTTTGAGGCAGTCGAGAAACTTCATTATGGTAAAGCGAAAAGAGTTCATTTTAAATCATTTCATGATGATATTTCTGTTGAAAACAAATCCAATTCTACTGGGTTGCGATATTTGGATGGAAATATTCTTTGGGGAGATAAACCAACAAAGAAAAATCCTAAACCGAAAAAATGGCTTTGTATGCCTATTGAACCGAAAGTCGACGATGAATATGCTCATTTAGCTCTATTGGATAAGACAAAATATGTACGCATTCTAAAACGTGAAGTCCGTGGTAAGGTTCGATACTATGTACAACTCGTTCAAGAAGGATACCCACCTAAAAAACGCAACCGAGAGGTTGCTGATGATGAAACCAAACGAATTGGTATCGACATTGGTACATCAACTATTGCAATTAGTTCAGAAGATAAGGTGGAACTTCGTGAACTTGCACCAGAATGTAATACCGATGAAAGAGACCTTCGTCGCATTCAACGCAAAATGGACCGTTCGAAACGAACTACTAATCCTAATAATTTCAAAATCAATAGAACAGTTAAGAAAGGTAAATTAACCTGGTACTATTCCAATCAATACAAAAAAATGCGTCAAAAACGAAAAGAATTATATCGAAAAATCACTATTAAACGAAAAACAGCGCACGAAATTTTAGCAAATGATATTCTAACTCTCGGTTCTGATATTCGAGTAGAAACCATGCGGTTTCAGTCACTGCAAAAACGCGCGAAAAACACTAGTAGAAATAAGAAGAACGGAAAAATCAATCGTAAAAAACGATTTGGTAAATCAATTGCGAACCGTGCTCCTGCCATGCTACTCACAATCATTGACCGAAAACTTGCGTATCTGGGACGGTCTATTAAGAAAATAGATACTTATGCTACAAAAGCAAGTCAGTTCAATCATATAACTAACGAATACAACAAAAAACAACTTTCGGAGCGTTGGAATGATTTTGGTGAACTTGTCATCCAACGCGATTTATATAGTGCTTTTTTAATAGGTAACACAAATGAAACTCTTAATTCTGTTGATGTGGACCTTTGCAATGCGCAATGGGATAACTTTGTTAAGTTGCACGAACGTGAGATTGCACGACTAAAACAATCATCAAACAAAACATTGCGGTGGTTTGTCGCGTAAAATACAAACCTGATTGGTCGTGATAACGCCCAAGAGAAGTCGGAACGATAAGCACATCAAGAGTCTTTTAAGGCTTGTTGAGAGAAGTGCCTTGCTATACGCAATACGTCCGTTAATGTTCTAGGAGAACGTACACCAGTGTTTTGGCAGAAACTCTTTCCGCAAGGAAAGATAAGGGTGCTATTAAGAAGTGTACTAGAATCTATTAAGGTTCCATGTTTTTATGTATCTTAGAACCCCACTCCTTCAGGGGTGGGAGTTATCAGAAGTTTATAAGATGAGAAGGGGTCGTATCAGCCTTGAGAACAGTTTCCATTTGTTCTAGGGCAGCTCTGTTTGCCTCTATCGTGTTTGATGCCAGGCAATCAGAAGGAATATGAAGCTTGTATTTTAACATGAAAGCGTCATTGGCAGTGAATTGCACACACATGTTTCCGGCAATACCTGTGATGATGACGATCTTAACATTTAGATACTCAAGCAACAAATGCAGCGGTGTCGCGTAAAATCCAGAGTAAGAAGGTTTTAGGATATGGTAATCACCTTTTTCAGGTTTTAATAACTCGACAAACTCTTTTCCAACGTTATCTTCCTTTAAACATTCCAAGACAAGGTCTTTAAAGTCTGCCTGCCAATTCTTAAAGTTATCGTTAACGTAAATAACTGGTATTTTATGTTTGTTTGCCCGTTTTTTTAAGTTAGCAATGTTTTGCGCAATTGGTATTGTTTGTTCATATAGTTTCTCACCATCATCGAATTGAAAATGATTCACGACATCGATCAGTAATAGAGCGGTGTTTTCTTTTTGTTTCAAAAAAATCCCTCCTGGTTTTATTGTTTACAATAAATACTAAGTTCATCTATTTTTCCAGTGAAAAATTAAGGTTTAAAATTTCTGAATAGAAATATTATTTAGTCGTTGGTTATGGTATGATATTCTGCATAAAATATTTTCAGTTGTTGATATGGGGGGACTTCTCTTGAAGGAAAAAAAGCTTGAAATTCTACATTTGATTGAGGGAAATGCAAGGATTTCTGTTGAGATATTGGCAAAAATGGTTGATCTGTCTGTTGAAGAAACTGAGGCCATTATTAAGGAATTAGAAGAACAAAAGGTCATATTAGGCTACTCAGCCGTTATCGATTGGCCAAAAATTACAAGTGCAGAAACAGTAACGGCGATGATTGATGTGAAAGTAACCCCGAAACGTGGCGTAGGGTTTGATGATGTGGCTGAACGAATTTATCGTTTTCCCGAGGTAAGAGCCCTCTATTTAATGTCTGGTGCCTATGATCTATCTGTCGTGATTGAAGGAAAGACAATGAATGAGGTAGCTAGTTTTGTTTCACAAAAGCTTTCAACTCTAGATTCAGTCATCTCGACAACTACTCATTTTCAATTGAAAAAATACAAGCATGATGGAGTTGTATTTAGTGATGGTGAAGAAGATCATAGGATCGTGATTACTCCATGACATCTTGCACAAAAGGAAGAACTTCAAAGCTAGTTAACGCAATCCAACCATCAGGGATTCGTAGATTTTTTGATTTAGCCTCATCGATGGATAACATTATTTCTTTAGGAGTTGGAGAGCCGGACTTTATCACACCTTGGGTAGTACGTGAAGCCTGTATCTCCTCATTAGAGAGAGGATATACAGCCTATACAGCAAATGCTGGTATGCTGGAGCTCCGCGTCGAAATTGCGAATTACTTAGAGAAACAATTTCAATTGTCATATCATCCAAAAGACGAAATCATTGTAACTGTCGGCGCTAGTGAAGCGTTAGATATTGCTTTACGGGCTATTGTAGATCCTGGTGATGAAGTCATCGTCGTTGAACCTACCTTTGTTTCATATGCCCCACTAGTCACGTTAGCTGGAGGTAAGCCTATACCCGTTGGAACAACGGTTGAGACAAACTTTCGGTTAATGCCTGAGCAACTCAGAAAGGCGATTACCCCTAAGACGAAGGCAATTATGCTTAGTTTTCCTAATAATCCGACAGGCTCAACAATGTCTAAGGCTGAACTCGAAGCGATAGCCAAAATTGTTGAAGAGCATGACTTACTCGTTCTTTCGGATGAGATCTACGCTGAAATGACCTATGACCAGGAACACTCGAGTATTGCAAATATTGCTGGTATGAGAGATAGAACGATTATTATATCCGGTTTTTCAAAAGCCTTTGCGATGACTGGTTGGCGTTTAGGTTTTGTAACAGCACCAAGTGATATCACGAGTGCGATGTTGAAAATTCATCAATACACGATGATGTGCGCATCTACAATGGCTCAGCATGCGGCAATTGAAGCGCTGCAAAATGGAATGGATGATGTAAAAAAGATGGTGCAAAGCTACAAGCAACGCCGTAACTTTATTGTAAAATCATTTGCAGAAATTGGTCTTCCTTGCCACAACCCCGGAGGTGCGTTTTATGCGTTTCCTTCTATAAAAACAACAGGTCTTACTTCAGAACAATTTGCTGAAAAACTGCTCCTATCTGAACGAGTAGCTGTTGTACCAGGAAATGTCTTTGGTAGCGGAGGAGAAGGTCATATAAGATGCTCATACGCTACTTCCTTAGATAACCTAAAAGAAGCAGTAACGAGGATTGAACGGTTTATGAAAAACTTATAGCAACTAAAAACGACTAGCTTAAAAGCTAGTCGTTTTATGATTTTAAGTTTAGAAAATAGTCGAGTTTTAATGATATTTCTTGCTGAAAGTTCCTTCAAAGTTTCAGCTTACAAAAAAATAGATGAAACTCTAAGGGGAATTGTCATCTTTAAATAGAGCTGAAACACTTATCAAAAAAAAATAGACGAAACTCTATTGAGTTTCGTCTTTAAATAGGGGGAATACTAAATTGTATACATCTATATCTTTTCCTCAAAAAATGATTTTATTCATGTTTTATTAAAATTTTTGAAAAGATAGAGAATGGAAAGTTACCAATTTTTAATTACGTTTGTTTCTTAGTGAAGTTTTAGGTATAGTAACAAGTAGATTGAAACCACGGATTGAAAGGTGAATGCAATGGAAAATGGATTTATGCAGTTCGAACTTGCTCCTTTTTTACAAAAAGGATTAGAAAAAATGCAGATTACAACCCCGACACAAATACAAAGTGAAGCTATCCCAAAGATATTAGAGGGTAACAATGTTGTTGGTAGGTCAAAAACAGGTTCTGGAAAAACGTTAGCGTATTTACTGCCTCTTTTGACAAAGATGGATGAAAACAATAAAGAGCTACAAGGAATGGTGCTAGCTCCAACCCATGAATTAGCGATGCAAATTTATCGTGTCATGGAGGAGCTAGTGGCTGAAACGAATTTCCAAATAGATGTTTTTATTGGGAGTGCAAATGTTAAAAGGCAACTTGAGAAGCTTAAAAAACAAAAACCACAAATCATTGTTGGAACTCCGGGACGAATTTTAGAATTAGCTCAACAAAAAAAGTTGAAGATTCATCAATGTAAGATGGTAGTGGTTGATGAGGCAGATCGAATGCTGCAAGAGCGCGAAACGAGACAATCATTTGTGGAGATATCAAAACGAATGGATAAAGAAACGAACTATATGTTCTTCTCAGCGACAATTCCAGGGAGTTTATTGGATGATATCGAAACGCTTATTCGTGGCACCGTCACTTTGGTGTCTAGCGATGAGAAACTTGAGACTGAAAAAGTAGAACATGCCTTTTTGAAATGTGAAGACCGTGAGCGAATTGATGTTGCCAGAAGACTTGTGCATAGTTTGAAAATTAAACGTGGGATCATCTTTGTTAACCACTTGGATAAAGTAGCTGAAACAACTGAGAAGTTTTTATTTAAAGGAATGAAAGCTGCCGCACTTTCAAGTGACAGTGATAAACATCAGCGCGCAAAAGTCTTACAACAATTACAAACGGGAGAAATTGAAGTAATTGTTGCCTCGGATGTTGCAGCTAGAGGTCTTGATGTTGACGACGTAACCCATATTATTAATCTTCATCCACCTGTAGACGCTGATGCATATGTTCATCGTGCCGGAAGGACTGGACGCATGGGGAAAAAAGGTGTAGTTATTACGCTAGTAACCCATAAGGAATTTTTTATCATTGATAAATTCCAAAAGAAATTAGGATTAAAAATGACGGAAAAAGAACTGGCATTTGGAAAGGTCTCGGACAAATAGTATTAATAAATGGCATAAAGAGAAGATGGTACTAACTATATGTTAGTGCCATCTTTTTGGCTTCACTGGGTCTGGCATAGGTTGTTTTAAAAGATTAATCTAGCAAAAGCGTAAAATTACACTTCAAATTTAATCATAATTATAGATGGGCTCTATCAAATTGAAAATGAACTTTGTAAGAAAAGTACCAAATCCCCATTGTTTTCGATACCAATTATGTTATAATTTTCCTTGTAAGCGCTTTAGAGGTTAGACCTCTTACATCATTCGGTTCTAATCTACCGTTTTTAACTAACATTACAAAGGAGGGTGAGAGGTAAGTATTTTCTTAGATTTTGAGATATTATGAGGAGGAATTATATGTTTATTCGAAAACACAAAAGGCATGTTTCACTATTCTTAATTTTTATCCTTTTATTTTCGCAATTTTTTACTTTTCCAGTTGGACAAGCTTCGGCAGAAAACAGCAATTATGTTTTAAAGGTGCTTCATACCAATGATACTCATTCCAAAATCGACGGACTGGGCAAAGCGGCTGCTTACTTAAAGGCAGAGCGCGCTAAAGTACAACACTCACTTTACTTAGATGCAGGAGATATATTTAGTGGTAACCCTGTTGTCGACTTGCAAAATGGGAAACCAATTGTCGAAATATTAAACAAAATGGATGTAGCTGCGATGGCCATTGGTAATCATGAATTTGACTACGGCCAAGCGGCATTTGCTGCAAATGAAGAGTTATCTAACTTTCCTTGGTTAAGCGCCAATATGAAAGTTATCGATCAAACTATTCCTATTAAACAACCAGAACCTTATATAATAAAAGATATGGGAGAGTTTAAAGTAGGAATTTTATCTTTAACTCAAGCTCCACCAGCAACAGCGCCAGCAGGTGTTGTTGGAATAGAGTTTCATCCTTATAACCAAACTGTTGAGCAGTATAAATTTTTACGCCAAGAGGTAGATGTGTTTATCGCGTTAACTCACATTGGCTATCCTGATGACCGTAAACTTGCACAGGACTTTCCGGGTTTATTTGATGTTATCATTGGTGGTCATTCTCATACACAATTGAATACACCAAATACTGACTTCGGTACGCCAATTGCTCAAGCAGGTGGAAACCTTAGTCATATAGGGAATTTAACAATTGAGATTGATAAAGACACTAAGAAGGTAGTTAAGGTTAATGGTCATTTACAAGCTGTTTCTGCTCTTACTGACACTGACGCAGAAATTCAAGCTTTAATCAACAAATATAACGAAGAAAGCAACGAGCTACTGGGTGTTAAGATTGGTTATACAAACACTGGCCTTAATCGATCTGGAAGCGGAGACGTTACATTAGGGAATTTCTGGACAGATGCAATGCGCGACTTTACAGATGCAGACATTGCTTTAACAAATAGCGGAGGCCTTCGTGCAAACATAGAACCAGGTGATATCACGAAACGTGACATTTACACTATTGAGCCTTTTGCAAATGAGATTATGGTTATTGAAATGACAGGTGCAGCTCTCAAAAATGTCATTCATTATTCATATACGAGATCAAATCGTAACCGTATTGACCTGCAATCATCTGGCTTACATTACACAATTAAAACAGATGCAGCAGGTGGTTACCTAGATTCAGAGCTTTTCGTTGCTGGAGAGCCGGTTAACCCTACTAATCTGTATAAAGTAGCTGTAGGCGATTATATTGGAACCGGTGGTTCAGGTTACAACTTCGAAGGAACTGTTTTATCAGGGCTATCAGGATTTATGACTGATGCAATGATTAACTTTGCCGAGAAACTAACAGCCCAAGGAAAGGCAATAGACTATACAGTTGAAGGCCGTATTAAAGTTATTATTGATTCAAATGCACCAGTACCTGGTACTGTAATTGGAACAACTACAAATGGTTTATTTTCTCAAAATAAAGATAAAGTCGATGTTGGTTTAGGAAACCTATATACTGACTCAATTCGTGCAATAGGAAATACCGAAATTGGTATGCTAAATGCGTCATCAGTTAATGGTGAAATTCCAGCAGGAAATATTACCGATAAACAAATTGAGAGTTTAGATCAATATGCAAACGAAGTTGTTGTTGTAAATGCGAAAGGTGAAGACATTGAGAAAGTAATTCTTTCACAATCCAATCACCATAAACGTGTAGATTTACAAGTTTCGGGATTGAAATATAAACTTATTGAAAACGAAGAACCTACTCCTAAGTATAGTGGAGTGGAAATCGTTCTCGCAGACGGAACAGCATTCGATAAAAATGCTGTATACAAAGTTGCTTATAACAACTACATGCACGGAACAACATTTTATGGTTTAGGTTCTGACGTAGTTAGTGAAAACGGGAAGGTTTGGGAAGCTGTTGTTGAGTATGTTAAAGCTCAAACTAGTGCAATAGATTATGTTGAGGGAGAAAGGATAACAATTCAAAGTGCGGGTGGAGTAGTAGATCCTGACCCAATTAATCCAGATTATTTAACAGTTGCACAAGCGATAGCTAACAATAGTGGGAAAGGAACTGTTAGAGGTTATGTAATTGGGCATACGACTTTAGGTCCTAACTTCCACTTTACACCTCCATTTGCTGATAATAACAACTTAATTTTAGCAGATAGTCCTGACGAGCGGGATCCAAGTAAATTCTTACTCGTTCAAATTACAGCAGGATTTAGAACTGAATTTGGTCTTTTGACGAATCCAGAGATTATTGGTGGGAAAATTGAAGTAACTGGTAATCTAGAAGCCTACTTCTCAAGACCAGGCTTAAGATCTCCTACTTCTTTTGAATTTGTTGTAGAAGCTCCAAGCCAACATGAATTAGTGATCATGGGTACAACGGACATTCATGCCCATATCATGCCATACGACTACATGGCTGATGCAGTGGACCAAAAATTTGGTTTAGCAAAAGTGTACACATTAGTGAAACAATTAAGAGAGCAACACAACAATACGTTACTAGTTGATAATGGAGACATCATTCAAGGAAGTATCTTAGGCTACATTGAAGCAGTGGTAGATCCTCAAGAGAAAAACTCAATCATTGAAGCAATGAACATGATGGGTTATGATGCTGGAACAATCGGTAACCATGAGTATAACTTTGGTTTACCATTCCTTGATGGCGTTGTTGAGGCTTCAAACTTCCCATGGTTAAGTGCCAACACGTACAATGTAAGTGATGACAAACACCGTTACGAGCCATATGTCATCCTTGATAGAATGGTAGATGGCAAGCCAATTAAGATTGGTGTCATTGGGTTTGTCCCACCACAAGTTATGATTTGGGATAAAATGCATTTAAACGGCAACATCTATGTAAATGAAATCGTAGAATCAGCGAAAAAATATGTTCCTGAAATGAAAGCAAAAGGCGCAGATGTAATCGTGGTTACTGCACACTCAGGATTTGACTTATCTGAGAATGCAAGTGAAAATGCATCTTACCAATTAAGCCAAATTGAAGGAATTAACGCATTAGTTACAGGACACCAACACTATGTGTTCCCAAGCTCTAGATACGCAGATACACCAGGGGCTGATCTTGCAAAAGGAACACTAAATGGCGTACCAACAGTTATGCCAGGTGCATGGGGAGATCATTTAGGGGTTATTACACTAGAACTTCAAAATGACAACGGTACATGGACAGTGGTTGATGGCGGAGCGAAAGCAATGCCAACAGTTAGCTATCAAGCAGATCCTGAAATGGTTGCTTTAGTAAAAGATCGTCATGAACAAACGATTGAGTATGTAAACAACCCAGTAGGTAAAACGGCAACACCGTTAAATACGTTCTTCTCGCGTGTCGCACCAAACAAGGTTGTCCAATTAGTGAATGATGCTCAAATCGAGTTCGCTACTAAGCATTTTGCAGGAACAGAGTATGAAAATATGCCACTTCTTTCTGCAGCAGCACCATTTAAAGCAGGACGTCATGGCGCTTCATACTTCACAAATGTAGAAGATGGAATTGCGATTAAAGATATCGCAGATATCTACATCTACAACAACACATTACAAATTGTAAAAGTAGATGGAACAGACTTATTGAGATGGTTAGAAGGAAACGCAAATAACTTTAACCAAATCGATCCGAATAAAACGGAAGATCAAACTTTACTGGATTATAACTTCCGCGGCTTTAACTTTGATACGATTGCAGGAATTGAGTATCAAATTGATGTAACAAAACCAAAAGGACACCGTATTGTTAATGTCACGTACGAAGGAAAGCCAGTGACAGCGGATATGGAATTCTTAGTTGTGGCAAATAACTACCGTGCTTCTGGTGGTGGAGATCATCTTCTAAACGCACCAAGCGTAGAGATCGTATACTCCGGAACAGAAGAAAACCGTGAAGTTATCATTGACTATGTAAGCTCTCGTGATGTCATTAATGTAGAGTTAGTGAACAACTGGTCAATCGTTCCGGTAGAAACAAAAGGAAATGTCGTTTTCAGAAGCTCACCTCTAGGAAAAGATTATATTGAAGCAAATAACTTAACATTTGTATCATATATCGGTGAAGGTACAGATGGTTGGGCAATGTATAAGTTTAACTTTGAATTCCCGAAACCAACAACTCACGAACTAGTCATCATGGGTACAACAGACATTCATGCTCACATCATGCCTTACGATTACATGGCAGATGCAGTGGACCAAAAATTTGGTTTAGCAAAAGTGTACACATTAGTTAAACAATTAAGAGAGCAGCACAACAATACGTTACTAGTTGATAATGGAGACATCATCCAAGGAAGTATCTTAGGCTACATTGAAGCAGTGGTAGATCCTCAAGAGAAAAACTCAATCATTGAAGCAATGAACATGATGGGTTATGATGCTGGAACAATCGGTAACCATGAGTATAACTTTGGTTTACCATTCCTTGATGGCGTTGTTGAGGCTTCAAACTTCCCATGGTTAAGTGCCAACACGTACAATGTAAGTGATGACAAACACCGTTACGAACCATATGTCATCCTTGATAGAATGGTAGATGGCAAGCCAATTAAGATTGGTGTCATTGGGTTTGTCCCACCACAAGTTATGATTTGGGATAAAATGCATTTAAACGGCAACATCTATGTAAATGAAATCGTAGAATCAGCGAAAAAATATGTTCCTGAAATGAAAGCAAAAGGCGCAGATGTAATCGTGGTTACTGCACACTCAGGATTTGACTTATCTGAGAATGCAAGTGAAAATGCATCTTACCAATTAAGCCAAATTGAAGGAATTAACGCATTAGTTACAGGACACCAACACTATGTGTTCCCAAGCTCTAGATACGCAGATACACCAGGGGCTGATCTTGCAAAAGGAACACTAAATGGCGTACCAACAGTTATGCCAGGTGCATGGGGAGATCATTTAGGGGTTATTACACTAGAGCTTCAAAATGACAACGGTACATGGACAGTGGTTGATGGCGGAGCGAAAGCAATGCCAACAGTTAGCTATCAAGCAGATCCTGAAATGGTTGCTTTAGTAAAAGATCGTCATGAACAAACCGTTGCTTATGTAAACAATCCAGTTGGTGCAACAGCTACACCGTTAAACACATTCTTCTCACGTGTAGCACCAAACAAGGTTGTCCAATTAGTGAATGATGCTCAAATCGAGTTCGCTACTAAGCATTTTGCAGGAACAGAATATGAAAATATGCCGCTTCTTTCTGCAGCAGCACCATTTAAAGCAGGACGTCACGGCGCTTCCTACTTCACAAATGTAGAAGATGGTATTGCGATCAAAGATATCGCTGATATCTACATCTACAACAACACATTACAAATCGTCAAAGTAAATGGTTCAGACTTATTAGGTTGGTTAGAAGTAAATGCATATAACTTTAACCAAATTGATCCGGAAAAAGAGGAAGATCAAGTTCTACTTGATTATAATTTCCGTGGCTTTAACTTCGATACAATTACAGGAATTGAGTATCAAATCGATGTAACACAACCAAAAGGACAACGCATTGTCAATGTAACGTACCAAGGCCAACCGGTAACAGCGGGGATGGAATTCTTAGTCGTTACAAACAATTACCGCGCTTCTGGCGGTGGGGATCACCTCCTTAACGCACCAAGCGTAGAAGTTGTGTACTCAGGAACGGAAGAAAACCGTGAGGTCCTCATCGACTATGTAAGTTCACGTGACTTAATTGACGTTCAACTAGTGAACAACTGGTCTCTTGTCCCTGTAGAAACAAAAGGAAATGTAGTCTTCAGAAGTTCTCCACAAGGAAAAGACTATATGGACGCAAATGACTTAACATATGTATCTTATCTTGGTGAGGGTGTAGATGGTTGGGCTATGTATAGCTTCAACTTTGCAGGACAAGTATTCCCAGGAGATGGCGAACCAGGAGATGGCAAACCAGGAGACGGCGAACCAGGAGATGGAGAACCAGGAGATGGAGAACCAGGAGACGGCGAACCAGGAGATGGCGAAACAACACCTGGAACTAAGAAACCTGTGAAGAAAGAAAAAGATAAAGAAAAGAAAGAGAAAAAAGGCGAGAAGCTTCCAAATACAGCAACGAATAATATGAATTTATTATCAGGCGGTATTTTATTAGTCGCAATTTCTTTCCTTCTTTATGGCATTCGTAGAAAAAGACGTTTTGGCGTAAATTAACTTTAAAGAGGATGACCCAATAGGGAGGAACCTTTTCCCTATTGGTCATCTTTTTCTCTTTATATCTTACATATAATCGTAGTAAGCATCTAAGATATAATAATCTTTAGAGATATAGAAGTTGTGCTCAACAAACTAAAAAAGGGGGAACAAGATGGTAAAAGCCTTTGTAAATAATATTGAAGTTGAATTATTTTATGGTGCAACTTTGAAACATGCCATACTGAGGGCAAATGAAAGTCTGTATAAAAAGGTAATAAAAGGTCAGGCAATAATTAAAGATCAAGAAGGTAATGTAGTAGATATTGGAGGGAGTTTAGGGGAAGGTTTTCGATATTTTGTTGAAGAGACAGAATAATGTTCGGAAAAATACAATGATAAATTTCCTCTTGAAATCTAAAAAGTACAATTATTAAAAAAAGGGTGCTAACATTTTGTTGGCACTATTTTATTTTTTTACCACTTTAGCAAACGTCCAACTCCGAATTCTTGTTAGAAAAATAGTGGTGAGTAGTTAGAAGTTTAAACACTAAAAAATCTATTAAAATGAATTGTGGAATGTGATGAATTATAATCAATTAATGTTGGTACATAATTCAACAAATTATGATTTAAAAAACTTCGATATATGCTATAATTTACCTTGTAAGCGCTATTATTGGTTAGACATCTTACATCATGAGATGAAAGTTTGTTCTTTAATCAATTGATAATAATAAAGGAGGCGAGGCTAAATATAGTAGTTTCTCATATTTAAATATGAGGGAGCTATTTGCACAAGAGATAAAAGAGAAGTTTTCAGTTATTGCGAGAAATTTGTAGAACAAAAACAGTAAAAATGTTACAATTTGGTGACAAAAGTGTTATGTTAATTTTAGCTTACTGGAAATGCTTTAAAAATAGCTTGCATATTATTTATATAAATTTTGTACATGCTATTTTAAGAGATTTACAAGGTAATATTTTAAGAGTTTACATTTGTATTTTTATTAATATATTTCCTTTTCGTTAAGCTAATAGATTTTAATCATAAGGAGGAAGTCTTTTGAAAATTTTTAAGAATAAGATGTTTATTTTAACAACAATTTTTCTCATGCTTTTCAATTATGTAGTACCGGTTATGTCAATTGCTTCTGCATCTTCTGTGGTTCCTAACCTAGAAGAAGTTCAAGCAAATGTTGAAGTAACAAATGCGGAAGATCTATTTACTTTATCGATCATGCATACCAATGATACGCATGCTCATGTTGAGGGTTACCCGCGTTTATTTACGGCAGTAAATGAAATTCGTGGCAAAAAAGAGAATACACTACTAGTCGATGCTGGTGACGTTTTCTCAGGTACGCTTTATTTTAACAAGTATTTAGGACAAGCTGACTTATATTTTATGAATCTACTTGGTTATGACGCAATGACTTTCGGAAACCATGAATTTGATAAAGATTCTGCTATTCTTGCAAACTTTGTTAAAAACATGGAATTTCCAATGGTATCCTCTAACGTAAACGTGAAGGCAGATACTGAATTAGGTCCATTGTTTAAAGATGAAATTGGTACCCCTGGTGATGGCGGTAGTATTTATCCTGCAATTATTAAAGAGTTTGATGGGGAGAAGGTAGGAATTTTCGGATTAACAACCGAAGATACAGCATTCCTTGCAAGCCCTGGGGAAAATGTCATTTTTGAAGACGCGATTGAAAAATCAAAACAAACAGTTGCAATGCTTCAAGCTGAAGGAGTAAACAAAATTATTGCTCTTTCACACTTAGGTTACACACCAGATGTACAATTAGCGAATGCAGTTGAAGGCATAGACGTAATCGTTGGTGGTCATTCTCATATTCGATTAAATGCACCAGTTGTCATTAATAACAGTGAGCCAACAATTATCGTTCAAGCTGGTGAATACTTACAACATTTAGGGCTACTAGATGTAACTTTTGATGCAGATGGGGTTGTTACAAGTCAAAATGGTCAACTAATTGCTTTGGCTGGCTATGAAGAAGATGCAGCAACAAAAACAAAAGTATTAGAATATAAAGCTCCACTTGAAGAACTAAGACAACAAGTAGTTGGAAGTTCTCTAGTTGATCTTAACGGAGCTCGTAACGACGTTCGGACGAAAGAAACAAATTTAGGTAACTTAATCGCAGATGGAATGGTTGCTAAAGCTAATGAATCAGTTAAAACACATATTGCACTTCAAAACGGTGGTGGAATTCGCGAATCGTTTCCAGCAGGAGACATCACATTAGGACAAGTTCTTACAGTACTTCCATTTGGAAACAACCTTGTAACACTAGACTTAACAGGGGCAGAACTTTTAGCAGCTCTAGAGCATAGTGTAAGTGAAGTAGAAACAGCACAAGGCAAATTCTCACAAGTATCGGGAATTAAGTTTAAGTACGATATCAACAAACCGGCTGGTCAAAGAGTGTGGTTCGTAGAAGCTAAAACCGATAACGGATTTGAGGTTCTTGATTTATCGAAAACGTATAGAATTGCTACAAATGCCTTCGCAGCTGATGGTGGAGACGGCTTCACAATGTTTAAAAAAGCAAAAGATGAAGGACGAATGACAGAACTATTTGTAGTTGATTTTGAGGTGTTTACATCTTATTTAGAAAAACATAGTCCTGTTTCACCTGCAGTTGAAGGAAGAATTGTTCAGGCTGTTAACCCAGACGAGCCAAGCAAACATGAGCTAGTCATCATGGGTACCACTGATATCCATGCACATATCATGCCTTATGACTACATGGCTGATGCAGTTAACCAAAACTTTGGATTAGCGAAAGTGTACACACTAGTACAACAATTAAGAGCACAACATCCAAATACATTATTAGTAGATAATGGAGACATTATCCAAGGAAGTATTTTAGGTGATATTGAAGCAGTGGTGGATCCTCGTAAAGAAGGAGAAACGCATTCGATCATTGCAGCGATGAACATGATGGGCTATGATGCAGCTGCAATTGGAAACCATGAATATAACTTTGGTTTACCGTTCTTAGATGGAGTTGTAGCAGAATCTAACTTCCCATGGTTAAGTGCCAACACGTATAACGTAAGTAACAACGAACACCGTTATGAGCCGTACGTGATTTTAGATCGTGAAGTTGATGGCAAGCCAATTAAGATTGGTGTCATCGGTTTTGTTCCACCACAAGTAGTGATCTGGGACAAAATCCACTTAAACGGTAACGTGTATGTTAACGAAATCGTTGAAACAGCGAAAAAATATGTACCAGAAATGAAAGAAAAAGGTGCGGATGTCATCGTCGTTGCTTCTCACTCAGGTTTTGACCTTTCTGAGAATGCAAGTGAAAATGCATCTTACCAATTAAGTCAAGTTGAAGGCATTAATGCGTTAATTACAGGTCACCAGCACTATGTGTTCCCAAGTGCTAGATACGAAACAACACCAGGCGCAGATATCGAAAAAGGAACGTTAAACGGCGTACCAACAGTGATGCCAGGGGCATGGGGAGATCATTTAGGTGTAATCAAGCTTCAATTAGCAAATGAGAATGGAAGCTGGACAGTAATTGATGGTGGCTCACAAGCACTACCAACAAAAGACTTTGAAGCAGATGTGGATATGGTTGCGTTAATCAAAGACCGCCATGAACAAACAATTGCTTATGTAAACAGCCCGGTTGGCTCAACAGCAACACCGCTAAATACATTCTTCTCACGTGTTGCACCAAACAAAGTTGTTCAATTGATCAACGATGCTCAACTAGAGTTTGCAGGCAATTATTTTGCAGGAACAGAGTATGAAAATATTCCACTTCTTTCTGCAGCAGCACCATTTAAAGCAGGACGTAACGGAGTTTCATATTTACGAATGTAGAAGATGGCATTGCGATCAAAGATATAGCCGATATCTACATTTACAACAACACATTACAAGTAGTAAAAGTTAATGGCTCAGACTTATTAGGTTGGTTAGAAGTAAATGCGTACAACTTTAACCAGATTGACCCAGAAAAAGAGGAAGATCAAATCTTAATCGATTACAACTTCCGTGGCTTTAACTTCG
Organism: Anaerobacillus sp. CMMVII; assembly: GCF_025377685.1. NCBI lineage: Bacteria > Bacillati > Bacillota > Bacilli > Caryophanales > Bacillaceae > Anaerobacillus > Anaerobacillus sp. CMMVII. The sequence continues at coordinate 52,279 of NZ_JACEHK010000019.1, forward strand.
ATACAATTGCAGGAATCGAGTATCAAATTGATGTAACAAAACCAAAAGGTCAACGTATTGTCAACGTAACATACCAAGGCCAACCTGTCACAGAAGGTATGGAATTCTTAGTTGTTACAAATAACTATCGTGCTTCTGGTGGCGGAGACCACATCCTAAATGCACCAAGTGCAGAAGTAGTCTACTCAGCAACAGAAGAAAATCGTGAAGTATTAATTAATTACGTTCGTAACCGTGAAACAATTGATGTTCAATTAGAAAGCAACTGGTCAATCGTGCCTGTAGAAACAAAAGGGAATGTTGTCTTCAGAAGTTCTCCACTAGGAAAAGACTACATTGAAGCAAACGATTTAACGTATGTTTCATATCATGGAGAAGGTGAAGATGGTTGGGCTATGTACAGCTTCAACTTTGCAGGACAAGTATTCCCAGGAGATGGCGAACCAGGGGACGGTGAACCAGGAGACGGTGAACCAGGAGATGGCGAAACAACACCTGGAACTAAGAAACCTGTGAAGGAAGAAAAAGATAAAGAAAAAGATAAAGAAAAGATAAAGAAAAAGATAAAGAAAAGAAAGAGAAAAAAGGCGAGAAGCTTCCAAATACAGCAACGAATAATATGAATTTATTGTCAGGCGGTATTTTATTAGTCGCAATTTCTTTCCTTCTTTATGGCATTCGTAGAAAAAGACGTTTTGGCGTGAATTAATGTTAACCAGATGACTCATCAGGGATGTTCCCTATGAGTCATCTTTCTTTTTGATTGAAAACGAAAAAAACAACAAGGGATATTTGAGACTGCTTGTTGTTTAGATTAAGAACACAAATAAGAGCAAAGTAACAATAGAGGTTGCTAACTGAATGCTAGCAACCTCTTTTTAAGCAAGATTTGTATCTTATAAAATTCCCAACGCATGCAAAATACCAAGGTAATTGCAGTAGGAGTTACATATCGAATTAAAAAGAACCAGACGTTAAACAGGCGATAAGGTACAGTAGAGCCTTCAGACATTTCTTTGTATAGCTTTTCCTTAGGGATTTTCAAGGTTATAAAGATAGCAATTAGTAATGCCCCTAATGGTAGTAAATAGTTACTAACAAGGAAATCCATGAGATCAAAGAATGTTCTCCCATAAATCATATACTCTCCTAATAAACCGAAGGAAAGGGCTGAGGGAATACCTAAAATGAATATAAACATTCCTGATGTCCATGCTGTTTTCTGACGTAGTTCATGTCGTCCTTTAGTGAGTGAAGCGACGATAATTTCTAGTAATGAAATCGACGAGGTAATAGTTGCAAATAAAAGTAAAGCTAGAAATAAAACGACAAAGATTGCACCGAAAGCCATCTCATTAAAAACGGCGGGTAAAACGGTGAAAATAAGGCTTGGACCTTCGGCAGGTTCAAATCCTAAGGCAAAAACAGCTGGAAATATGGCTAATCCGGCTAAAATTGAGATCAATATCGTTAAGCCTACAACTGAAAACATCGACCTAGGTAAACTTTCCCCCTTTGCAAGTAAGAGCTATAGGTGACCATTGTTGACAACCCAAGACTCAAAGCAAAAAATGCTTGTCCCATAGCGAATAAAATCGTTTCAGAAGTCACAGCTGAAAAATCAGGCTTTAAGAAAAAGCTAACACCTTCCATCGCTCCTTCTAATGTTAGCGAACGGATCACTAAAACAATAAATAATAGAAAAAGTGAGGGCATCATAATTCGCGTAACTCGCTCGATCCCCTTTTGGACTCCACCTTGAACGATTAGAATCGTTAAAAATATGAAAATAAAGTGCGCTCCTACTGCCTGAGCAGGGTTTGAAATAATCGTTCCAAACATTTGTTGATACTCTTCAAGCTCAAGACCAGTTAGCCCTCCTGTGAGGCTTCGTAAAAAGTAGTTGACAATCCATCCGCCAACAACACTATAAAAAGATAATAAAATAATCGACGTTCCAACTCCTAATTTACCAACCCAAGTCCAGTTAGAATTAGGGGCTATACTTCTGTAAGCAGAAATGGCTTCTTTCTGAGTACTTCTTCCAATAATAAATTCCGAAATAAGCAGAGGTGCTCCTAAAAACACGATAAACAGTAGGTAAATTAAGAAAAATGCCCCGCCACCGCTTGTCCCAGCTACATAAGGAAGCTTCCAAATTGCTCCTAATCCAATCGCAGACCCTGCTGCCGCTAAAATAAATCCAATCTTTGATGACCATTGATTTTTTGACATTCACAAACGCCCTTTTTTAAAAGTAATGTCAACTACTATAAGGTGAACTAATTGACTTGTCAATTGTTACTTTTTCCTACTAGTATGAAAAATACTACAATTACGATTCTGTATGCGCAGTAAAGTTATCAAAAATGCGACCAAAACCTAGCATGAAACGAAATTTTATATTATTATTAGTAGTCGATGAATTTAAAGGGCGGAAAAAGGAGTTTTTATTTTGAAACGCAATCATGGAAAAAAGAACAATCGAAAAAAGTCACAATTAGCAAGTGCAAACCAACGATTAGTTAATTTTCAGAAGAATTCCCCACAGAAATTTAAACTAGTATTTGATCACTACCAACAAGGCCAACGTGAATTACAAGTAGGGGCCATTAGCGAAGCAAAAATAAGTTTTGAAAATGCTCTGAGGTTTTACCCCGAGTATATTCCAGCACTAAATAATATAGCGGTCATTTATGGTCTTAAAGGGAACTATAGAGAAGCCTTCTTATATGTAAAAAAAGTCATTAAACTTGATGAGCATGAAGTGTTCGCGCTCATACAAGGGGCTATATTCTTATACCGTCTACAAAGAGAAAAGGAAGCGGAAGTTTTTGCAGATAAAGCCTTCGTTTCTTTTGAACAACGAGAAGGAATTGATCCATATCATGACTATGATATGTTACAAAAGCTAGCGGAAATGCTCTCTGTCCTTCAACTTGATGATAAACTTTCAAGATTATATATGACGAAAAAAGCCCAGCTTGCTCCAATCTCAATATATCGTTCGGCATTAGCACTTAGTAATCAAGAATTATATGAAGAAGCCTGCACTGCTTTTACCTATATTACAGATGCCTCACTCAAAGAAAAAAGTATGTATTTACACACAAGTCTAGAATTATTCCTACAAGAAAACTTATCTGTGCCAAAGTTTTATGCAGAGGAAGAAAGCGGATTTGAGCAATTGATGGCTATCCGAGCACTTTTTATTGGGGACGAGCAGCAGAAGCATGCTAGCCTTAGTTACTTAAAAGAAACAAAGACAAAATGGACGGTAGATGTGGTCAAACAATCGCTGCTATCGGAAAAACTTAAAGATTGGCTTAAGAAATCACTCCTATCAATTTTGGCTGACTGGGGCGAAGCTGAAAAGCCAGTTCCGATTTTAATAGATGGGGAACTACAACATATTTCTTTGCAACCAATTGAAGTGTCATTAAATGAAGAAATGACAATCCTCTTTGGGGAAGCCAAGATGAATATCGCTAAGGGTAAAGTTGCTGAAAGCATTTCTACATTGAAAATAGTTCATGAAGCTGTACCGACGTATATACCGGTGTATCTTGAATTGGCCAATGCATATGTAGCTCTACGAGACTTTACTAAAGCAGAAATCTACTTAAAAGAAGCATTGAAGATTACACCACTTGCAAGTGTTTTCTTAGGGTTTGCAAAGTTTTATAAAACAACCGGTGAACTTGTAAAATCACTTGAAAACTTGATGAACTTTGATACAAGACAGTTAGAAACTGCTGCTGAAGTGTATGAAGCGATTGAGTTAAAGGTAGAACTCACTAACGAACAATTAGGCAGTGAAAAAGCTCTTACTGTATTTTTTGACGAAAAAGAAAAATACAAATCTGTTCTAGCTGATTGGGAGGTTTTTGAAGATAAACTTAAACCAATTCTTGAATCTGAAGTAACAGAAGATAGTACTGAAGAAACTGAGGATGAAATTTCCCAATTAGAAAAATACACAAAAGACAAGCTCGTTGCTATAGCTAAATCAAATAACCTTCGAGGATACTCAAAGTTTAATAAAAAAGACTTAATTCAATTTCTTAAAATAGAGCTCTTTGATAAAGAACTTTTAAAATTGTAGCAGTTTTAGCCTAAATGTATGAATGGGTTTCATATTTTAGTTAAAAATAACAAAGTATCTCAATTGTGTATAAATCAGTGTCTTTGTTTATTGTGACAATCTATGCTATACTTAATAAGTTAAAAAATAGTTAGGAGTTGTTTTCATGTCAGGTCAATTAGAAGTAGGAAGTGTAGTAGAAGGAAAGGTTACAGGAATTAAGCCTTTTGGGGCTTTTGTAGCTATCGATGAAGAAAAACAAGGATTAGTTCATATTTCTCAAGTAGCGCACGGATTTGTTAAAGATATTAACGACCACCTTTCAGTAGGTGATGAAGTAAAAGTAAAAGTTATGTCAATTGACAGTGAAACTGGAAAAATTTCTCTTTCAATTCGTGAAACAGTAGCTGCACCAGAAAAGCCAGCTAGACCAGCAAAACCACGTGTTGAAAGACCAAGAAAAGTTGAAGCTGCAACTCAAGAAAAGAGCCAAGGTTTTAACACTCTTGAAGAAAAATTAAAAGGCTGGTTAAAACAGTCAAATGAAATTCAAGCTGATTTAAACAAGCGTACAAAGAAATAACTAAAAGTAGCAATCGATCTGTAGTCGGTTGCTTTTTTGTTTGTTCAAAAGCATTCTAAGACAAATATTTGTCTAATTTGTGTCGAAACAAACCGTTCTTTCCATTATATCCACCAAAAATGACAAATTATTCCCTAGGAAATGAGAAAAGAGGCTGACTTTGTAAATGTCAGTCGTCCTAGGGGAAAACAGTACATCTACAAGCCAGCCTCACTAGCTAGAAAGAGCTTATCTTTCAGTTTGTGGGCTTCTTTCTAATTCTTCATCAGGTTTGAAAAGGATGGAGATACAATATAAACCTGCAAGTCCGACTAATGCATAAATAAATCTTGAAAATCCAGCAGCTTGACCACCAAAGATGGCAGCAACTAAATCGAAGCGAAAGAACCCAATTAAGCCCCAATTAATCGCACCAATAATTGCAAGTACTAAAGCAAAGCGTTGAATTCCGCTCATTCCTCTCACCTCCTTAAACGGGGGATTCGTAAGTAATAGAAGAGCCTGCTCGTCAAAGTAGAGTGACAAGTCAAGTTTTCTTATCTATCCAATTAAAGAATAGTATAAGAAGCTAACCTTCTACTGTTAGAATGACAAAGTAAGTAGATATTTATACATTTTGGCAATTAAAAAGTAGAATTTAAAATGTAAAATGTAGAATTTTATAAAGATATGCTTTACTTTCACTTATTTCATCATTTAAAATTGCTTTTGCTTTACGAAAAGGCTGTTATCGTAAAGTTTGTTGCTTTCGTAAAAATCCCAAAATCCGGATTTTTACACATAAACACCAAGATATCACTATTTATTTAGTAAGCATTGCTCTTTTCTTACTTTTTCTACTAGGTAATTCTTCATCTAAGGGATTTTTCCAATTAATTTAGGTTAAAAAGAAACAATGTTTACGAAAAGAGCTTTACGAAAAAAAGGAAAATCGTACATAATAGGAAATGAAAGAAAGGATGGATGAGAGTATGGATAATTTTATTTTTCAAAATCCGACGAAGTTAATTTTCGGTCGAAATCAAGTCGAGCAGTTACAAAAAGAAGTGCCTCAGTATGGGACTCGAGTGCTACTTGTTTATGGTGGCGGGAGTATCAAACGGAATGGATTATATGACACCATCCTAGAGCAATTAACTCATTGTGGTGCAGAAGTCTTTGAGCTTGCGGGTGTGGAACCAAACCCACGACTTTCTACTGTACAAAAAGGGGTAGAAATCTGCAAAGCAGAAAACATTGAATTTATCTTAGCTGTCGGGGGCGGAAGTGTCCTCGATTGTACAAAAGCAATTGCAGCAGGTGCTCATTATGATGGAGATGCGTGGGACATTGTTACAAGAAAACACATCCCTACATCAGCACTGCCATTTGGTACGGTCTTAACTTTAGCGGCAACAGGTTCTGAAATGAACTCTGGATCGGTCATTACCAATTGGGAAACGAAAGAGAAATATGGCTGGGGAAGTCCACATGTTTATCCGAAATTCTCAATTTTAGATCCTGTAAACACGTTTAGTGTACCAAAGGATCACACGGTTTATGGAGTTGTCGATATGATGACCCATGTATTTGAACAATATTTTCATCCAACGTCAAATACACAACTTCAAGAAAGAATGTGCGAAGCAGTTCTCCTAACGGTCATTGAGGCTGCACCTAAACTGATAGAAGATCTTGAAAATTTTGAGCTTCGTGAAACAATCCTATATTCTGGGACGATTGCATTAAATGGATTTTTACAAATGGGAGCTAGAGGAGATTGGGCATCCCATAATATCGAACATTCTATTTCAGCAGTATACGACATTCCTCATGCGGGAGGTTTAGCAATTATCTATCCGCAATGGCTCAGACATGTAAAGGAAACCGGACTAAGAAAGTTAAATCAATTAGCGGTTCGTGTTTGGAACGTCGATCCAACAGATAAGACTGAGTTAGAAGTAGCAGAAGAGGGAATTCAAAAGTTAGAGCAATTTTGGCAAAGTCTTGGCGCACCAAGTCATTTAAAAGATTACAGCATTGATAACACCAATATTGAGCTAATGGCAGACAAAGCAATGGTTAATGGTCCTTTTGGTAATTTTAAGAAATTATCAAAAGAAGATGTCGTGGAAATCTTAACAAAATCACTTTAAATTGGAACAAACATTGGGACAAAACACAACCCGATGTTTGTTTTTTTTAACTATTTTTCGTTGGTTACGCTTACATCAAAAACAGACCTTGATTTGTTGTTTTTCTTTTAATAAAGTGAATGTGGGAGTTATTGGCATGCCTAAATTCTGATTAATTATTGAGAGGTAAGCCTAGTTTTATCCTCGATAACATATACTAAGGCTATGTCCAAACGAGCTAAACAAAGAGGAGGATATATTAATGAGTGAAAAATTACATTTTGACTATTCAAAGGCATTACATTTTATCCAAGAGCACGAAGTTACTTACCTACAAGACGCAGTGACAGCTGCACATAACGCTTTACATAATAAAACTGGTGCAGGAAATGACTATGTAGGTTGGGTTGACCTGCCAGAAAACTATGATCGAGAGGAATTTTCTCGTATTAAACAAGCAGCTGAAAAGATTAAAAGTGATTCAGATGTATTACTAGTTGTAGGAATTGGCGGATCATATTTAGGTGCGCGAGCTGCAATTGAAGCCTTAAATCATAGCTTTTATAATGTGCTAGCAAAGGAAGGACGCAAAACACCACAAATTATTTTTGTCGGTCATAACATTAGTTCGACTTATGTCCGTGACCTTTTTGATGTACTAGAAGGGAAAGACGTTTCAGTGAACGTGATCTCTAAATCTGGTACAACGACAGAGCCGGCAATCGCCTTCCGTATTTTCCGTGATTACTTAGAGAAAAAATACGGTGTCGAAGAAGCACGTCGTCGTATTTTTGCAACAACAGACAAAGAGCGTGGTGCTTTAAAAACATTAGCTACTGATGAAGGCTATGAGTCATTTGTTGTACCTGACGATGTTGGTGGGCGTTATTCAGTTCTTACTGCGGTAGGGTTATTACCGATTGCAGTAAGTGGAGTAGATATTGATGCAATGATGCAGGGTGCTAATGATGCACGTAAAGACTTAGACAATCCTGATCTGCAAACAAACAATTCTTATCAATATGCGGCTGTTCGTAATGCCCTATATAATAAAGGGAAAACAATTGAATTAATGGTTAACTACGAGCCGTCCTTACACTTTGTTGCAGAATGGTGGAAGCAGCTTTTCGGAGAAAGTGAAGGAAAGGACCAAAAAGGAATTTTTCCGGCCTCTGTTGATTTCTCTACTGATCTTCATTCTATGGGTCAATATGTTCAGGATGGTCGCAGAGATTTATTTGAAACAGTCCTACAGGTAGAAAAGTCCGAAAAAGAAATCATTATTGAAGAAGCATCTAGTGACCTTGATGGCCTAAACTATTTAGCTGGAAAAACGATGGATTTTGTAAATAAAAAAGCCTTCGAAGGAACAATGTTAGCTCATACTGATGGTGGTGTACCAAACTTAATCGTTTCAATTCCAGAATTAACACCATATCATTTTGGTTACATGGTGTATTTCTTCGAAAAAGCTTGTGCAATCAGTGGATACTTACTAGGGGTGAACCCATTTGATCAACCGGGTGTTGAAGCCTACAAGAAAAATATGTTTGCACTTCTTGGAAAGCCAGGATTTGAAGAAGAAAAGGCAAAATTAGAAGCACGTTTAAAATAGAACGAACATGGGGGAGCTAATGGCTCTCCTCTTTTTTTGTTTACATGTTCTTTCTCAATTAGGACAACCTAAA
>NZ_JACEHK010000020.1 GCF_025377685.1 Anaerobacillus sp. CMMVII
AATACTTTTGGAAATTTTCCGGCGGATTTAAATTAAAAGGTCTATTAAAACGCTTTGCAAATATCCAAAATTTAATTGATTTAGATGAAGAAAATATTTCAAAATTAAATTTCGATCAATTTGATCTAAGAGGCACTTTCTAATATCTAAAATCTCAGGAGATAATGACTTGTTGGAAAAACTATGTATATACAATTCAAAATACTGGTCTTAAGTTAAAGTATCCTGGTTCTAAAATATTTATATTTAGAAAGGGTAACGATCTCGGTTTAAATGAATGGGTAAGTAGAGATGATATAGTTGGAATCAAAAACATTATATCCTCTATCACGAAAGCATTGCTTCTAATCTAATAGGATTAACAAAAATTGGTGGTAAGTAGAAAACAAAATAGGTTTAAGTAATGCTTCTTGTAGATGGGCTCTCATGTCAGTAATACCTATGGTAGGATCATCAATAAGTAATACGATTTTAGGACAATATTTTTCAATGAATTCAGATTTATTTTCTATAGATTTAAAGGTGGATTAAAATTAACTAGGGATGGTTGGTTAATGGAAGCGCCACCAAATATTATAATATCATTTCCACCTAAGTCAACTATAGAGATTAATGGAAGTGAACTATTTTCCTTAGTTGACGGATTAGCAAATATTAAAATTGAACACCTATTTATTGATGATATTTCTAAAATAGAAATTGGAAATAAGCATTACTCAAAAGCATTTAATTTATTTAAAAATATTTCTATAAAAAATGAAATTGAGAATTTCAATCTAACTAAACTTAACCTTAATAAAGAAATTTATAAATACTCTGGAGCATATATTAGTGGTCGGATTGATAAACTACCAAAACCGTTTAAATTTTTCAATAATAAAGGTGAGATTTCATTATGTACAAATTCGGAACAATTACTATTAGGTAAAAATAAAATCAATTACTATTGCGCCCCATATTCTAGAGAATTTAGGGATAAAGAATTAGAACCGATAAATACTTCTAAGCTAGTCCGTCCAATTGATTTGTTTGTAGAATATTTATCTATTCGAAAAACCGGAGGATGGAAGGTGTTGTCGATGGTCTTAGATGGTGTTTCGCGGTGATGAAAATATTCTTTTAAAGGCATATAAAGTTAGGGGGATTCTATCTCAGCTGGGATTTGCTGAATTTAATAAATTCAAGACACAAATCAATATACCTGGTCCAATTCGCCTTTAACAGCAGCATTACTACCCGTCTAAAGATAACGTTGTGTTTATTACAGGAGGAAGAACTCGAAAAAAAATTAAAAAATTACAGAGTAATTCTATAAATGAAATTGTTTTAAAATATCTATACCTTTAGATGAGCTAGTCCCAACATCGATATATATAATCACAGAAAATTTTAATATTCTTGAAAAATATCTAGTAAAACACAAGATCCATTTTTTCTTTGGAGAAGATTACACAGCATTTGATTTATTAAGAATTACTCCTTCGATTCCAGAGGAGATTAATGCTATACAAGAATTAGATGAGGAGAGTCTTCCTAGTATTTCATCCTGGAATGTTAGGGGGTGGGATGTCAAACATCATAATTGGAAATTAGGATATAGCTCAAGGTTATTTCTAATATTCTAATGATTATGGTGTAACAAAATGTTATACAAAGCTAGCAAATAAAAAATATATAAAGGTTGATCGTGATCTTGGGAAAATATTTATTGCCGCATAAGTAACGCTAATATAATTAATTACTCTAATTATAAATTAAAAATACATACAGCTATACATTACCTCCGTTATATGAACGAGTACTTTGTTTTGTGTTTAGGGAGTGTACCAGAACCGATGGGGCGATATAGAACATATGAAAATATCCCTCAAGAAATCGCATTATCGGTATCACATAAATTAGGTTTCAATCTTAATCTTTAAAAAGAGGTGGATAAAAATGGATGATATTTTAGGGGATATTTAATAGGATGAGGAACATGTATATCCGTTATATGGATAGTCCGTTTGCCCTTGGTGATGATAAACTTGCCGCCGAAAGAAATGAACTGCTAAGAGCAGAAGGTATAATCTATCAATACCCATATATTGAGGCAATGCCCCCATTTAAGAGTTCAAATATGACCTTAAGAGATGTTTGTAATAATGAAGAATGGCCAGACGATTTGCTGATTTTGCAGCAAAGGGATTATTTGGCGATGAATTTCCGCTCCATTTACACCAATATCAAGCTTTTAAGAATGTATTAATAAATCAAAAAAATATAGTCGTTACTTCTGGTACAGGTTCAGGTAAAACAGAGAGTTTTTTAATTCCTCTTATTGCAAACATTTTGAAAGAGTCTGAGAACTGGACACCACCAAAACCAAAGGAGGAGAGTTGGTGGAATACAGAAAATAAATGGAAGGCAGTGAGATCTAATGAAACTAGAAAAGCAGCGGTTCGTGGATTAATCTTATATCCTTTAAATGCCCTTGTCGAAGATCAATTAGGTCGTCTAAGAAAAGCATTAGATAGTGATTTAGCTAGAAACTGGCTTAAGAGTTATCGGAATGGAAATAAACTATATTTTGGGAGGTATACTGGAAAAACACCAATTCCAGGTAAAACAACTGATAATAATAAACAAAGAAAGCTAAAGGGGATAATGCAGGGGTTAGAACATAACCAAGCTCAATTAAGAGATTATTATCATAACCTTATTACGTCCTTGACAAATAATTTGTGTGATGAGACCAAAAAGAAAATTAAATTCGAATTACAAAATGAAAAAGAGAATGAATTTCTATTTGATGATAATTTATCTGATCAGCAAATTAACACATTACAACTTAAATTACAAGGGAAATTAGATGAAAAATTAACATTTCTTAGTCAGGTTGATGGAAGTGAGTTAGTTTCACGATGGGATATGCAAGAATACCCACCAGATATCTTGATAACAAATTTTAGTATGCTCAATATTATTCTTACTCGACAAATTGAACAGAAGATGTTTGAAACTACTAAGGAATGGTTAGCCGAAGATAAATCAAATTCTTTTTACTTAATATTAGATGAATTACATGCTTATAGAGGCACATCTGGAACAGAAGTAGCCTATGTTATCCGAACCTTATTAGATCGCCTTGGACTAACGCCAGATAGTAAACAACTAAGAGTTTTAGCAACGAGTGCATCTTTAGATGAAGGTGGGAAACATTTTTTAGAGGACTTTTTCGGAATACCTATAGATAGATTTGAAATTATTACTGGAGAACGGGAAGGTCAAATTATTTATAACGAGAGTAATGAATTTAAAGATAAGAAAGATTCCTTTATTGGTTTTTATCATGAGATTAAAAATAAATGCATAAGAGAAGAAGAAGCCATTAAAAATTTTTGTCAATCTTTAAATAGTATTTACGACCCTTCTTCCCCTTTAGACTCATTATATTATGTACTAGAAAAATCAGGAGTACTTAACGCATTTATCAGGCAATGTGAAAAACCACGTTCGTTAAAAGACTTATCAATCGAGCTATTCAATGAAAGTTTAGATATGTCTGCAATAGGTGGTTTATTGCATGGCATTGTTACAGCACGGAGGAAGGGGCAAGTTGTGTTACCGTTAAGAGCCCATTTGTTTTTCCGCAACTTTCAAGGATTATGGGCTTGCTCCAATCCTAAATGTTCTGAAGTAAAGGAAGAATATAATTATGAAGGAAGGCGTGTTGGAAAGCTTTATCACCAACCACAAGTTCAATGTTCTTGTGGTTCTAAAATTTTGGATTTTTACTATTGTCAGAATTGTGGTGATCCATTTCTGGGAGGATACAAAATAGCTTCAAATCATCCAGATGAAGAAAATGGGGGGCATTTTATTTAAGTGCTGATTTTCCGGATCTTGAAGCTTTGCCGGATAAATTACCAAGTTCAAAAAGATATAAAGAATATGCAGTCTATTGGCCGTCAGATCAAATTAATCCTGAGTCACAGGAATGGCAGAAGTCAATTGAAAGAAATAATGGGAACAAAGGTAAAATGAAGTTTATATGGCAAGCAGCAAGATTGGATAATTACTCTGCTAAAATTCAAATAGATGGTCTTGAATCGACAGGCTATTGGTTCACAATTCAACATAATAATGAAAATTATAAAGAGATAGTAGCTAATAAAATGCCGGCATTTCCTATACAGTGTCCAAATTGTGCAGATAATCAGGAAATCACATTCCAGGTGAACCTATTGAAAGTTCAAAGAAGAGCCGTTCGCCTATTCGGGGACAAAAACTGGTTTTGATATGATTGCCCAAGTAATGTTAGATGCTCTTCTCAGAGAATTACCCGATGGAGAGAAACCTAAGGTAGTTTTGTTTTCGGATAGTAGACAAGATGCTGCAAAACTATCAGTAAATATTGAGTTAAATCATTATCGACATTTACTAAGGTATATTATAGTTAAAACTATTCGTGAACAAAATAAGCCAATCAGGGCATTTATTAGTAGTATAAATGGTAAAACAAATGACACTGATGAACTTAAATTAGCTAAAGACTTTCGGAAGAATAATTATAGAACTGCTAGAGATATTGAAGATTATTATCATCATAGTGATGATTTACCAATTGAAGAAAAAACTAGGATTCAAAAGTATATTATTGCAGCATTAGAACCACCTAAACTTGAATTTTTATGGGATGAATTAATTAGAAATCTATTAAAACTAGGCATAAATCCTGGTGGACCTGAAAATTCGTTATATAGCTATAAACCTCTCCTGATCAAGAAGAAAAGTGGACAAACTTAATTTCTTGGGAGAATGAATATTATCCTAAACTGTCAACAAATACAGAATCACAGCGAGACTTATATAGTAGAATCGAAAATAAACTTAAGGAAAACATTATTGTTAATGTCCTTTTTTCACAAAAGAAACGTGATCTTGAGTCACTAGTTATTGCAAACATGACGGTTGATATTAATTACCCTATAGAAGAATGGCTTGGAAAAGAAGTAAGATTTTGGAGACAACTTATTGATAGTAGTATAAGAATTCTAGGTATCACTAAAAGATATGAAGGTAGATCACGAAAATATGAAATTGTAAATGCCCCAAGGGACTTAAAAAAGTATTGGAAAGCTGTAGCAAAATTACATAAACTAAGCGAAAAAGAAATTGAAAACAGAATGGAACGAATTTTTGAAGGGTTAACAGGTGTAAATGGATACTTAATTAAACCAAATGAATTATATTTTATATTGCCTAATGAAAAAGTTTTTGTATGTAGTAAATGTAACAGAATTCATTTGCATCCAAGTAATCATGTGTGTACAGATTGCTATTCGAGATTAGAAGAACAGGAAATGATAGAATATACAGAATACGATTATTATCGTTATTTGGCAGAAGATAAAAAATCAGAGAGAAGATTCCATTGTGAGGAAATGACAGGACAAACTGACAGTGAGGAAGCTTCACGTAGACAGCAACTTTTTCAAGGGATATTTAACAATGAAGACATACCAATTGTTGAAGAAATTGATATTCTTAGCGTAACTACAACAATGGAAGCAGGAGTAGATATTGGTTCTTTAAGGTTAGTTGCGATGTCAAACATGCCTCCTCAACGCTTTAATTATCAACAAAGAGTTGGGCGTTGTGGAAGAAGAGGAACTGCATTATCAGTTAGCTTAACGTTATGCAGGGGTAGAAGTCATGACGATTGGTATTTTGATAATTTAGATAAGATGACTGGGGATCCGCCACCACAACCATATATTGATTTGAAATCTGAAAAGATATTTAAAAGAGTTTTAGTAAAAGAGGTGTTATTTTATGCATTTAAGAGTACTGGTTTAACTGAGCAACAAATCAAGGGAGAAAGTGTTCATGGGAATTTTGGACTTAAATTAGAATGGGGAGAGTATAAAGATACGATTGAAAGATATTTATCTTCAAGAGAAGGGGTTCAACAAACTAATAATGTAATACAAACTCTTAAATACGGTACAAAACTATCAGAACAGGAACTATCTAGGATTAAAGAATATGTTGTAAATGGACAATTAATAAAAGATATAACCGAAATAGCATCTGATGCAAGATATTCTCAAAATGTATTAAGTGAAAATTTAGCAACGGCAGGGTTACTTCCAATGTTTGGATTTCCTACAAGAGTTAGATTACTCCATCACGGTTTTAGAACTGAGAATACAAAACCTCACGCATTAGATAAAGATACAGTAGACAGAGATTTGGAAATTGCTATAAATGAATATTCTCCTGGATCTGAACTTGTTAAAGATAAATCTATTCACAAGTCTGTTGGAATAGCTCACTACTGGGTATCTGGTAATCGAGTTATTGCTGAGCGGAATCCCCTAGGGAAAGTTAGAGAGGTAGCGTATTGCAAAAATTGTTATATATTATATGATCAGGAAAGTGTTTTACCTGATTGTTGCGACTCTTGTGGCGAACCATTGTCTAATCAATCGAACTGTACATTTAGGAAAATACCTATTTCTGAACCTCAAGGATTTAGAACAGATTGGATAAAAAGAGATTTTCGGGAATCATTTGAATGGGTATCAAGAAGTACTGTAGCCAAACTTGCTCAAGATTACAAAAGCCTACCTAACAAAGAGTTTCGTGGAAATACTGAATATTGGCTCCAGGAAGGAAATGTATATTTAATTAATGATAATAATGGAAGTAATTTTAAGTTCATTAAAGCAAGAAACGATTTCATGGTTGGATTGAAGAGAGTAAAGTAGGTGAAGAGGGATTTAACCCATCTATTACTGACCAAAAAATAGAGGTTGCTCTTGCATCCATTAAGAATACGGAACTTCTAATTTTAAGTCCTGCTAAATTACCACTAGGAGTAACATTTAATCCAAGTAATTTAGGAGTAAGATCAGGGTTAATTTCTTTTGGTTATTTATTTAGGAGAGTTGCGACTTCACTATTAGATGTGGATGCAGGCGAACTACAAATTGGTATCCGTCCCGTAATTAAGGAAGAGAATAATATCAAGTCCTTAATTGGTCAACTATTTATTGGAGATACATTAATAAATGGAGCTGGATATTCAAAATTTATCTCTGAAGATAAAAATTTAAGTTTAATTTTTAATGATTTACTTGGTTCGTACCAGTATATACCTAAACTTAAAAATCATCATTGTGATACTTCATGTTATGAATGTTTACGAACTTACGAAAACATGGGATATCACAGTTTACTTAATTGGCGACTTGGCTTAGATGTAGCACAACTATTAGTTAAACAAAATTTCACACCACTAATAGATGAAAAATGGAAAGATTAAGTAAAAAAGGTTTAATGAACTTATCCTATTCATTAGGTCTTGATACTACTTTGTTAGATGAAAGTACTTGGTTTTCAGGAGTACCTACATTAAGAATACCTGAAGCCGATTCAGCTCTCTTGTTTGGGCATCCATTGTGGGAAAATAATAGGGAAGACTATTTAACGAGCAACTTAGTGATGCTACTGCAGAGGCTGAAATGACAATGGGCAACCCACCTATCCACTTTGATTTATTTGATTTAATTCATCGCCCGAGCTGGGTAGTTATGAAAGTTTATGAAAGGCTTATGGGATGAGAGTATTTGATTGGCCTGTACCACAGAGGTTAGAATATCTAACCCCATCCACTTTTTCAGTATTTAAGAACTGTCCATTAAGAGGTTATTTAAGTCGAGACTTCACATTTCAAAAGCTTATATATCTTAGTCCGAAAGCTCAACTTGGTTTAGTTTGTCATGAAATAATTGAATTGGTAAATAGGGGGAATTTTGACAATCTATCTTATAGTGATGTGATAGAGGAAATAAAAAAGTTATATAAAGAAAAATGCCAAAAAGTCTTTTTACTGAATCAAGAATCTATATCCCACACTTGCTGCCACCCCAGAAGAATGGCCAGGATATAATATTCGCCTAGCAAGATTAAAGGTTCTGGTATTAAAAATATGTAATGCTAGGAATACATTTTTAATTCAGAAAAAAGAAGTGAACGGCATTTTGTAGAAGCGAGTTTTACTAGTAATAATGGAAAACTAAAAGGAAAGCCAGATAGAGTATGGATCAAAAACAAGGAGATAATTATTGAGGATTATAAATCCGGTAGCATTTATGATGATGAAGAAAAACTACACTCTTCAATATTAGAACAAATGTATTTGTATGCCTATTTATGTTCAGAAGGATTAAGTGTAGAGTCTATTAAAATTAGAGTAATTCCACTAAATAAAGAGATATTTGAAGAAGAAATTGGTTTGGATGAAATTCAATATGTAGCTCAAACTGCTTTTGATATAGTAGATAATATAAATAATATTATAGATAATATTACTGACTTAAAAAAATCGTATAATGATTTGGCAAGTCCAGACGAAAAAAATTGCTTATTTTGTTCATTTAAATTTAAATGTGAGAGGTATTGGGAAGTTAATCATTTTTTTGGAAACTCGTTTAATATACGAGGTAAAGTTGAGTCGATTGAAAAAAATCCTCAGTATGCTGTTATTAGAATTATGTCTACGGTTTCCATAGAAAAAATAAATTTATTAGTAAAGCATTTCAAAAAAAATGTTTGTGAGTTAATTGGTAAAGAAGTAACTATTTGCGATTTAAAAAGGAATAATAGTTCGGGGATCCCAGAATCAACACCAAGAACACAGATTTGGGTTAACGATTAATTAAATCTCTAGAATTGTTATTTTACTCTTACTGAATAAAGTTATAAATTAGTGGTAATTTGTACTTATGATCTTATTTAAAAGACAACATATTTATTCAGTAAGCAAGCTGGAAATATTCAGCTTGCTTTTGTGTTGCGCCTAGTTTGTTCTTTCTATAGGGGAAGCTCGAGCAATGATAAACACGTAACAGTCTGCTTAATTCAAGGGTTTATTCATACATCTCTCTTATTTTAATGAACAAAAAGGTGATTGTAAGTATTAAAATTACGTGGATAAGCTCAATTTTACTATCGTAGCAGCTTAATGTAGATTGATATCAATTCTAATATTGTCACCAGTGTTGTTCTCATAATCTTAAAAAAGCATATTAATAACCTATCTACATAATTTCTTAAGAATAAAGTATTTATTATTATTTTAAAAGAGGGATAGGTGGTTAAATGTTGGAGTTAAATTGCCCGTTATGTCAGAAAAGAATGATTTTAGAACATGTTAATAAGTATACGGAAGATGGTGTTCAAAAGAAAGATTTACATTTTGACTGTAGTGATTGTATGATCAATTTAATAGTAACTCAATCTAGCGAAATTGTGCCTAAAGCTTTAGTCAAATGTCCAAATGAATTGAATAATGAGCAACTCAGATGTCCATTTTGTAATTTAGACCTACAAATAATTAACTATGATGTATATGATGAGAAAGAAGGTTCCTACTTTGAAGAACGCGACTGTATAAGTTGTTCCGTACAGTTAACTAAAATCATTATGCCTTAAAGCCAGACCACTTTGAGATTGTACAAGTATATTCGGCTTCGAGGAGGCGGATGGTGGAATGGATTGTTGAAGAGGTTTTTGACCACCCTTGGGATGTAATCGTTACCGAATATGATGTAGTGTACTTTTTAATATCTATTTAGATGTGATTAAGGTACCTTTTCAATATAACTCATAAAATTTTTGTTATTTAATTATTTTATTTCGCCTCACTTGTATAACTTAAAAGTGAGGCATTTTTGTCCATGTTTAAAATTTTATACTAATTACAATAACTACTAGATATAATAGATATTGAGAATGTTTCGAAAGAAAATTAGCAAAAATTCCTTAAGAGGAGGTAATTCAAATGCAAGGAATACTAACTGAAATGTTAATAGACAAATATAAAAAAGGGGAAATATCTTTAAGAAATTTACTTCAAGAATTAACAAATTTAAATGAATTTCGAGAGAGTAGACTATATGATTCCTTATGCCTAATTGACACTCGAAGAATCCTTGATTTGCCTGATGAACTAGCAAGTTTAATGGTTGATATTGCGTTAGTTGATAAACCCAAATCAGTTATTGATATAAACTGTTCAACAGGGAAACTATTAAACTTTTTTCCTAGTGAAACCTTGTTTAAGGGCTATAATTTATTGGCAGACGAAATAAGTATTGGTAGACTAATTTATCCTAATCTTAATCTTTTCAATGAAAACCCTATACATAAAAATTTTTCTGAAAAGTTTGATTGTGTTATTTCATGTCTTCCAAGGGAGGACAAATTCATTATGAAGGATTTGAAACAAAATACATCTCTTGTTTACCTTAAAAGGCAATGTCAATTTTGAAGACGAAGGCAAATTAGTTATTTTAATAAGTAATGCTTTTTTATCAGCGCCTTCTATTTGTCAATTGTATAGAGACCACCTTCTTACTAATTATAATTTAGAGATGGTCATGTCCTTGGATACCGGTAACTTTAGAGGGCATTTAAGAGATATGGCACTCCTTGTGATTAAGAAAAGTACTCCATCAGATAAGATTTTAATGCCTAGTTTTACGAGTAATTATCAAGAGATAAAACAAATGTATTTTGAAAAAAACGGTTTTTCAGTGAGTAGTGAAAGATTAAAAGGTTCGAGATGGGATCCTCATTTCTATAATCCTCGATTTGAAAAAATAAATAAAAAACTTAAAAATAAGGAAGTCAAAAAACTAGAAGAAATAGCGATTGTATTATCAGGAGTAATGATTCCAAGTGATGTAGGGATAGAAACAGGTAAATATTTAATTATAAAGCCATCCCATATTCAAAAGAACGAGTTACATCTCTTTACCGAAAATAAATATTTAGATGCATGTAGCCAACGGGATAGTGAAAGGATTTTAAAGCCAGGAGATATGATTACACCACTAGTGAATAATTCTGGTGAGTTTTATATTTATAGGGAGTCAGATCCACCTGCAATTGCAAATCATAACATCGCCATAATCAGATCCAATGACAATGAATATATTAAAAGCTATTTAAATACGAAAGATGGCAACACCCTTTTTAGCTTACAGGTAGACAGAAAGAGCAGAAGATTGCAAAATACAAGAATATTAACTATTCGTGATATTAAAAATATCCGAATCCCACTATTGCCCATAGAGAATCTTAACAAAGTCAGTGACAAAGGAATTGAGAATGCAACACAAACAGAACTAATAGAACTAAAAGAGAAATTAGCCATTCTGACGGATAAATATAAACAGGAAAAAAGCAGGAACCGAGAAAGCAACCAGTTAGAAGATCTTGCAAACAACCGGTATGAAAAAATTCTTCTAGAACTAAGAAAAATGAATCAAGCAGTGGTTGAGGTGAATGAACAAGTCCAATATTTGATTAATATAGTTAGCAACATAGAGAATGATATTCAACAAATAAAGCAAGAAGGTAAAGGTGATCTAGAGACTATTCAAAGCATGATAAAAAATATTGATAATAACGTAAATAAAATAACATTAGAAACCTTTGATAGATATGTTGAAAAAACAAAGGAATGGCTTGTTCCAAATTGGGATAAACTTCACGAATTAAGTAAGCGAATGTTACCATCAGCGGATATGTTATTTGATAATATTAATCGATCAGAAACAGCGGACCCATCTCCATATATACTACAATATTGTAGGAGCCTTGAAAATGAATTACGAATCAAGATTTTTGTTGCTTATTTGCATGATTTACAGTTACGAAAGTCAATATTAAAAAACAATTCTCATGGGATCTGGAACTAAATGTTAGTGGAAGACCGTACTCAAGAAATAGTTCTTCGTACGATTTTGCTGTTAAAATGCAAGAGCTTTTAGAAAAAGATGAAAACCAATGGTATTTCGAATTAGGAAATATGTCAATTTTTCTTAGAAAGATAACTGGAAATACAGTAAGAAGAAGTCCCATTCTTCAAGATTTTAAAGAGTTTATATTAAATTATTTTGATGAAAACTTTGTAGATATAGAGTTGTTCGAAAAAATTATGAAGTTACAAGAGAGTATCGAAATAGAGCTGCACATCCAAATGTGATACCAATCCAAGAAGCTATTGAAGGAAAGGAGATTATAAAAGCATTAATCATAAGATTACTAAAGGATTATAAAGGAATATGATAAACTCATTTTCCTTTTAGTGGGCATAGAATTAGGCCTTTTTATAACAGGGTGAAATAAGGTTAGTTCAAAAAATTTTTAAAGGATTGATAAGTATGCTGAAAAGTAAATATTTAATATCAGATTACTGGAAAAATAAAATTGCTGAGAATTTTGACATGTGTTCAAGATTGTTTGAGAATATACCGATTAATAAGGAGACAATTATTATTAGACCAGTCATTTTAAACCCTTATAGTAAACAATTAGAAAAAATTGGTAATCTATCCAAACGTATATAGTGTAACGCTTCCAGGGGACTGGCACTCCTCGAAAAATCTTGTTTCACACTTATGTTTCACAAACGCAATAAAACCAACAGTGTAACTGTTTTACAAGAGGCGGTTTATAAATCGGCTCTTATTTTTTTCTGGAAAGTATTGAACCCATGATCAGATTATCTTACCTTCGTCGTGATCCAAAGGTTCATTGTGCAATTAGCCACTACCTATACAACCAATGCCTCACATTTATCTTATGCTCAGCAATAATTCTCCGACTCTCCACCGCCAACATTCCAACCACTGTCCCGTAGTAATATTGAATAAAGCTAGTGTTGATTTTGTTATGTTTCCACTGGTAAACCAACGCCTTAAAAGCCTTAATGATCGTCGGTAGGAATCGTTCGATAGGGTCGACTAACCTTTGACTTCGATAAGCTATCAATGCTCGATCCCATAACTGGCAAATATCCTTTGCTCGATCATAGAATGGTTTGACGACTTTGACAAAGCTTTCTGGAACATAGTTTGGGACGTATGTATAGTCTAAATCTTCTAGTGTTATAGGACGAAGATCTTTTATTCTTTTTGTTTTTGTTTCAAAAGAATTAGTTTCAGTAGGACTATTCTCGCGTTGAACTGTTGGAACAGTAGAGGTTGGTGTTTGTTCACGCTCTGTCAATTTTTCCGTTAGCGCTCCGTCAAAACGGTGAAAGATATAGACGCTATGAGAGAAGCCCCCTTTTTCGCGTGTTGTATGGTGAATCGAGAGGATGCCTAATTGTTTAGCTTTACGTAACATTCTCTCAAAAGTAGAGCGGGAGATCCCGCCCTTTTTGTCCTGTGTTGCTTCGACCAATTTACAGATGCGAGCATTGCAAATGCCGATTATTTTGACACTAAAACGAGTCAGCTGCGAAAAGGCTAGAAGTTCACTTTTTGTAAAGTTCGTTTTGAATTTTTCTACTACATGTTTGATCATATTGTTGAACTCTTGAAGAGAGTTAAATTGACTTAAATGAGCGAATTGGTTAATGTGGCCTGATTTCATGGAGATGTTCCTTTCTCGGCTAACGTGGAATTAGTAATGGATAAGTTCAGGGGTACTACGTGGCATGCAGAAGGTTTTTTCGTTCGAAAAGTGAGTAAAGCGGATGATGCATTGAGCAGTTCTGTACATTTGTTTTCGATTGTATAGTAAGAGACAGGAAGCTTTAATTGTTGTTCGTTTTTGAAGGTAATCAACGTACAATTTTGTTGAAAGGGTGTAATAGAATGGACATGATCGTGGAAGATCCAGGAGCATTCAAATTGCGTAGGCGAAAAGGTAGGAAACGCGTAAATGTGTTCAGTTGGATGAATCGGGATTGGTACTTTGTGTTTGGCTCCAGTAAGATAGGTAACAGCTGCTCGTCTTCCTTCATATGTGGATCCGCCCTTTAAGCAAGCTGCTTTGATGATCTGAAACGGCGTTTTTCGAATGTGAAGCTTACGATCTGTTTCAATGGCGATGGTATGATAGTCTGGATGTGCGACTGAGAGGAGGGCCAGTGTATCTTTGTTTACACTATAGTTTGCTAGGATTACATTATTCAATTTTTAAACACTCCTTAATGATGGTTTGGAAAGTAGCGATAATGATTGAATTTCGTATGCTAGAAAGAAGGAGATACAGGAGACAGGAGTAATATTACTCCTGTTCTTTGAGGTGTTTTTTAATGTCTGGTAGGACTTCATTTTCAAATTTGAGCCAGTATTCAGAAGGGTAAGTGTCTAATGAAACAGCAATTAATAGTAATACATCATTTGAAAAATTACGTTTTCCTAACTCAAGATCACTTATGTATTGCTGGGTAAGACCAACTTCAGACGCTAGCTTATCCTGTGACCAACCTTTCTTATCTCTACTAACTTTAATATATTTACCTAACTCGGAAGTCCAGACTAATCTTGGTTTCAATTATTTTTCATTCCTTTTACTAACATTATGAAAATAACTGAAACAAAACTTACAAACTATAGTATGTAACTACTTGTTTTATGAATAATAGGTGAAAGTTTTATAGTTTTTTGTAATGTTCTGCCGAAAAAACATGAATTTACGAGAATTTATAACTAAAGTTGAGGAGCGAAAAAAAAAGTAACTGTCCAAGCCCTTTATAAGGAGGAGGTAGTTACCTTTTTCATTTTCATTATGCTTTCAACTTCACTCTTCGGCTTCTGGGAATCCCGCAGTGCCAGCGAAGACGGTCTTCAGAGCCCCTAAATTATTCTTTTTTCTTTTTCGCAACAAAGACTGCGAGCCATAATCTCTCCAGATACAGTCAACGTCACAGAAACCAGATTGTCTAAGATAGCTTAAGTAGTTTTCAAGGGATTCGCAGTTTTTTCCTTTTGCAGATTGTTTCCTCTGATCATTTTGTATAAATTCATTGACCGAATTTGAATTTATATCTATCTCTGGAATGTTTAACTTTAATCTCGCTCTTTTTGCTCCAATCAAAGTTTCTATCTTAGGGGTAGATCCCCTAAGATAGTCGGCGAAAACAAAGGTTCCGCCAGGGTGTAAAACAGCATTAACTTCCGAAATAATTGCCGTTTATCCTTAGCGAAGTGAAGTGCCATTGAACTAGTGACTGCATCAAATTTTTTATTCCCATTCTCAAAAGTCCAAGAAACGCTAGTAAAGTCAAAGATTTGAAATTAATTCTTGATTTAGTAGAGGAAATAAGTTCCCGCGCAATTTCTAACATAGCTTCTGACCCATCAGTCACTAAGATTTCATTAAAATAATTATCGTTTAAAAGTAGTTTTGAAAATATTCCAGTTCCTGCGCCAAGTTCTAACAATGATCCTCCTTGAGGAGTTAGATCCTTCAAAGCACTGAGAGCTACTTTTAACATAACTTCTTTACGCAAGGGGTCAAACCCTTTCTTTTCATTGTAATCTTTTGCTGTTTGATTATTGTTAAATGCATTAATGCTCAGCGAATTATCTTTAACCATAATTACAACTCCATTCTTTAAGATTAGATTTATATATCCTTATTACAAAAAACATTTTAAAAGTTTGAAAGTTTTTTTTCTAGAGCTTAAAAAATCTCAAACTTTAGATAAATTAAGAGTTAACATTTAAATCATTCTTTTAAGAAGTAAAACATAAAAAGGGTATTTTCAATCTATTTTACCAAAGTATTCAAAAAATTCTATTATTTTCACTAAAAATTGTTGTAATATTTAGAAACTTCGGTTAGTATAATTGTATACAAATATACAAATATTTATAAATACAGTAATACACTATTAAATTTGTATAACTTCAATAAGAAGGGAGGTAGCTAGAATGCAGGCTCGAAACAAGCTTAGACTTTCTACTAAGGATTTAGTGTATATGGAGATTAAGGATAAAATTATTAAATGCGAGTTAAAACCTGACCAAATTTTAAATGAAGAGCAATTAGCAAACGAGTTAGAAATTAGCAGAACTCCATTACGTGAGGCGCTACAAAGACTAGAAGCACAGGAATTAATAAAGCGTCAGAAAAATGGTCGCTTAAGAGTTGCTTCTATATCAGCCGAAGAAGTTAGAGAAATGTTTAACGTTCGGACGTTATTAGAAGGGCTAATAACAAGAGAGGCAACGTTAAAAGCGACAGAAGAAGAAGTAGTTAAATTAGAAGAAATTACCAGATCTCTTACTGAGGCAAAAAGAGTGAGGATGTTGTTCATTTTGGAAGTATGTTTCATCACCTTCTATACGATATTAGTAGAAACAAAACTGCAACCCAAATCTTATATCAACTAAATGATCACATAAGTCGGTACCGGAGACTTGGTCCGATCCGATCTGAACAAAGAAGTTCAGCTGCAGTAGCTGAACATGTAGAGTTATTTGAATTAATTAAAAAAAGAGATGCAGATGGAGCAGAGTTGGCAATGAGAAAACATATCGAAAATAGCTTAAACTCAGCAGTAGCTTCAATTGAGGTTTATCTGCAATCATTATTAAAGGAGGAACAGGATGAATAAACCGCAAAAATTTAAAGAATTATTAAGGAATAAAGAAATAATTGTTATGCCAGGGGCGTTTGACGGAATGTCAGCTAGATTAGTAGAAGAAACTGGTTTCAAGGCAATGTTAGCGACTGGTGCTGGAATATCTAACAGTCAATTAGGTTGGGCAGATGTTGGTTTAACAACAATGACAGAGGTTTGTCAACAAGTCACTAAAATGGCAGACGTAACCACAATACCAATTTTGGCTGATGCCGACACCGGTTATGGAAACGCTATCAATCTTATTCGTACTGTAAGAGAGTTTGAAAGAGCAGGTGCTGGTGGTATTCAGTTGGAAGATCAAGTTTCACCTAAAAATGTGGTCATTTTTCTGGTAAACAAGTAATTTCAAAACAAGAAATGGTGCAAAAAATCAAAGCTATTATTGATACTAGAGAAAATAAGGATCTTGTCATCGTAGCAAGAACAGATGCAAGAGCTGTGAATGGTCTAGACGATGCCTTAGATAGGGCGTATGCATATGCAGAAGCAGGTGCTGATGTTACCTTCGTCGAGGCACCTCGCAGTATTGAAGAATTACAAAAGATAACCAAGGAATTAAAAGGTATCCCTCAAATGGCAAACATGGTTGAAGGTGGTTTGACACCTCTATTGAGTGCACAAGAGCTTCAGGACTTGGATTTTAAAATAATGATTTGTGCAAACACTGCGTTACGTGCTGCCATAAAAGGAATTCGTACAGCTTTAGGAATTTTACATGACGAGGGAAGTCAAGCAAATCTACAAGACTATATTTGTACTTGGGAAGAAAGGCAAACTTTATTTAAGCTTAATAAGATAAAAGAATTAGAGAACAAGTATTTAAAATTCTAAGTGAGGTGGAATGAACGAAATGACGGCAACCAAAAAACTGGCCAAATTTGTTTATGAACTTGAATTTGACCATCTTTCAAGTGAAGTACAAGAACACTTACATTTCTGTTTACTAGATGCAATCGGATGCGGAATTTACGGGTCGACAAAGCATTGGAGTCAAAAGGTTATTAAGACGTTTGAGGATATTGTCCCTAAGTCGGATAATCAAGGTGCCAAAATCTTTGGTCATTCTACTAATTATACTCCAGATCATGCGGCTTTGATAAATGGTACACTAATTCATTGCTTTGAATTTGATGACTTGCACAAGACAGCTGTCATCCACCCTGGCGCAGAAATTATCCCTGTGTTATTAGCTTTAACAGATTATCTAGAAATGAATGGAAGAAATGTTACTGGTAAAGAATTTTTAACTGCCTTAGCAGCTGGCTATGAAGTTGGATGTCATGTAGGGATGTTAACTGGCGCGGAGCAACTGAATCGAGGGTTTCATCCGTCAGCAACCTCTGGAATTTTCGGGGCAGCCGCAGCTGGAGCAAAATTATTGAACCTTTCTGAGGAAGAAATTCTACATTCGATTGGGATTGCCGGGAGCCAAGCAAGTGGCTTAATGTCAGCCCAATATGAAGCAATGGTTAAGAGAATGAACCCGGGGAAAGCTGCTCAAAATGGGTTACTCAGTGTCATGTTAGCCAAAAATGGATTTACTGGCATTACGAATGTGATTGAAGCGAGTTATGGTGGCTTTGCTCAAACATTTGCTGATGTGCACATTAAAGATACCGATTTTGATAATTTAGGAGTAGACTTTGAAACACTGAATGTTGGCTTTAAGCCTTATCCTTGTTGTGGTAGTAATCATACAACCATTGATTGTACTCTTGAAATGGTAAAGGAAAATGGAGCTGCATTTAAGGTAGAAGACATCAAGGAGATACTTATTGAAACAACAACAGCAACGAAACATCATGTTGGTTGGGAATACAAAGCTAGCGGAGCGATTGCAGCCCAGATGAATCTTCAATATGCAACTGCCGTTACCTTGCTTGATGGGGAATGTACCGTAAAGCAATATGAAGATAGAAAGATTGAATCAGAAAATGTAAACGCTCTTATACAGAAAATTAATATAGAGCCAAATCTAGAGTTTGATAAAAGTGGTCGTTCAGGAAGACACCATATTAGAATAACAACAACTTTTTCAGATGGTACGACTAAAGTGAAAGAAAAAGTGCATGCAAAAGGAAGTATGGTTGAACCGTTAACTTATCAAGAGGTAAAATCTAAGTTCTTAAATCTAGTAGGCAATGTTTATTCGGAAGCTACGAGTCATGCATTGTTAGACCAGTTACTAACTTTGGAAACATCATCTGACGTTATAAAAGTTTTTCAAATATTTCATGGTGAACTAACCAAAAGTGGGTGAAGATTATGGGAAAGACCATGCTAGAAAAAATCCTCTCGTTTAAAAGTGGAACACAGGTATCTAGTGGAGAGTTAACCATTGTTGATGTCGATATGCTTGTTTCTCATGATGGTAATCGTCCCCAAGCGACTGATGTTTTTTACGAAATGGGTGGCGAACGAGTCTTTGATAAAGATAAAGTTAAATTGGTGATTGACCACGCACCTACCGTTCCGAATCAGACAGCAGCAGCTATCCATGCGCAAATGAGGCAATTTGCGGATCAACAACAGGTTGAGATTATAGGACCGGGTGAGGGGATTTGTCATCAAGTAATTGCTGAAAGAGGTTATGTTTATCCAGGTAACTTATTAATGGGAACTGATTCTCATACTTGTACCTATGGTGCGCTCAATATGCTTGGTATTGGAGTAGGTACTAGTGATTTAGCCGCTGTAATGCTTACTGGAAAGATATGGCTTAAGGTGCCAGAAACGATAAAAGTAGAATTAACAGGAGAGATTCCTGATGGTGTCTATCCAAAAGAC
The DNA here is from genome assembly GCF_025377685.1 of Anaerobacillus sp. CMMVII. Taxonomy (NCBI): domain Bacteria; kingdom Bacillati; phylum Bacillota; class Bacilli; order Caryophanales; family Bacillaceae; genus Anaerobacillus; species Anaerobacillus sp. CMMVII. The sequence goes on from NZ_JACEHK010000020.1 coordinate 19,232, forward strand.
ATCGTTCTTGAATTGATACGAGTAATTAGAGCAGACGGAGCAACATATAAGGCATTGGAATTTTGTGGAGACGCTTTGAACTCTATATCAATTGAAGGGCGTATGACTATTTCGAATATGGCTGTAGAGGCTGGTGCGAAAACTGCAATATTTCCATACGATGACATTTTAAAGTCTTGGCTTGAGAAAAGACAAAACATAGCAGATCATCAACCGGTTTATCCAGATCCTGATGCTTCATACGAACATGTGATAACGATTAATGTTTCAGAGTTAAAGTCTCGGATCGCAATTCCAGATCAAGTTGAAAATGTAGTAAGTTCCGAAGCGCTAGGAATAAAAATCAATCAGGCTATTATCGGTACATGTGTAAATGGTAGATTAGAAGACTTGGAAGTTGCTGCACATATTTTAAAAGAGAAAAAGCTTGCAGATGATGTCCGGCTGTTTATCACTCCTGCCTCAAGAGAGATTTACTTACAAGCTTTAGAGAAAGGTTACATTGAAACATTTGTTAAGGCTGGCGCGAATATTGGTATTCCAGGTTGCTCAGGATGTACAGGAGGTGCCCATTTTGCTATCCCATCTGATGGAGATGTAGTAATCACTTCGGCTAATCGGAATTTTGTTGGCAGGTTAGGAAATCCCAAAGCAAGTATTTATCTAGCCTCTCCGGCAGTCGTAGCTCTTTCAGCAATTAATGGTAAAATTACCTTCCCTACTAATAAGGGAGGTGTAGCTATATGATAAAAGGAAATGTTCATGTTTTCGGAGATCACATCAATACAGATGTAATTATATCAGCTAAAGGAAAGAATCGAAACAAAAAATAGAAGAAATGGCACCATATGTGATGGAAGATATCCGCCCTAATTTTTATAAAGAGATAACCGAAGGAGACATTATAGTCGCTGGTAAAAACTTTGGTTGTGGATCATCTAGGGAAGCTGCCCCAGCGGTACTGAAGGCGGCCGGTATATCAGCGGTTATCTCACCACTTTTTGCAAGAATATTTTATCGAAATGCAATAAATGTAGGGTTGCCAGTAATCACACTAGAAAGCGCTAACAAAACCTTTTCCGCAGGGGAAACATTGGAAATAGACTTAGAGTTAGGAAAAATACTTAAAGTCGATTCAGGCATCTTAACAAACTTTCAACCTATTCCATCGTTTATGATGGGTATTCTTAGAGAGGGAGGGTTAGTTCCCTACATTAAAAAAAATAAGAGATTTATTTTAAGTAATTAACTAATCATTAAGAGGAGGAATTTTCTATGAAAAGGATATTAATGTTCAGTGTTGTGGTTTTGGTATCAATCATGCTAGCTGCCTGTGGAAGTAAGTCCTCGAGTACTGGAGAAAATTATCCGTCAAAAGCGATTGAATTAGTGGCTGCTGGTTCCCCAGGTGGAGGGCTTGATTCACTTGCTCGTGCCGTTGATCAAGGTTTTAATGATGCTGGCTTAAGAGATCAACCATTTAATATTACTAATAATGGTGGTGGTGGTGGAAATCCCGCGAGAGCATATATGAAAGAAAAAAACGGAAATCCTTACCACTTATTATCGGAATCAAATCGAGTCTATATAAATAACTTAGTTGGAACTACAGAACTAGGTATTGACGATGTTACTCCAATCGCACGAGTTGCAACTGAATACTTAGTATGGGTAGTTAAAGCAGACTCTGAATTTACAGATGCAATTCAAGTCTTAGATAAATTAAAAGAGGATCCACATTCTGTTCTATTTGGAGTAGGAACTGTTCCTAGTAATGACCAGATGAATGTCTTAAGACCTGCTAGTGAGTACGGAATTGACGTCAGTCAAATTGAAATTGTCGCCCATAACAGCGGAGGCGATTTAATAACCCAATTAGTAGGCGGACATATTCCAATCGTTTCTACTGGTATTTCTGAAGCAATCGAATTCGTAAAATCAGGTGATGCTAGAATTTTGGCAGTATCGGCACCTGAACCATTGCAAGGTGAATTAGTTGATATACCAACTTGGAAGTCGCTAGGTATTGATGTTTCGATCTTACATTGGAGAGGGATTTTTGGACCTCCAAATATGCCGGAAAATACAGTTGAATACTGGGATAATAAATTTGGAGAGTTAGTCAATCAGAAGAATGGCAAGCGATTTTAGATAGGTATGGATGGTATGATGCATATGCAGATTCTACAACTTTCCTAAAGGATTTAAAAGAAGAAAAAGCTAATATGGAGGGAATCCTTAAAGCTGTAGGAATGATAGATGAGTAAAATTGTAATGCTATAGTGTGAATTTAATTATCTGAATTTTCATTAAATAACTATGGTAACGTGTGACTTTTTTAAGATTAGGGCTACACGTTACCGTAGTTAAGTATAGTATTTAAGTTTTTTAGGAGGTGTAAGCAATGGAATGGAATAAAGATCGCATAACAGGATTAGTAGGTTTCTTATTTGGATTATGTTTATTAATTGCTGCTTTGAAGATTCCAAGTCCTCCTACGGCAACTTCTGATTTTATGGGTCCAGCGGCATTTCCTATTATCGTAAGCGTAATGGTGATATTGTGTTCTATTGGTATCTTTTCTTCAATGAAAAATTTGTATCTAACAATATTGGTCTTCAAGATATTTTTCAAATGTTAATCTATGTAGGCGTGCTAATTGTGTTTTTGTTAATAGCACCTTATTTAGGTCTTGTTATAAGTTTCTTTTTATTACTATTTGTTTCCATGATGATTATTAAGAGAGAGAAGGTAATTAAAACAACCGTTCTTTCAGCTTCTATTTCACTATCTCTGTATATAATTTTTGAGTTCTTTTTGAATATAACGTTCCTGCATGGCCTTCAATATTTTACTAGGAAGAGAGGAGGTTAACTTTTGGAAACTATCTCGTTGTTAATTCAAGGTTTAGTGATGCTTTGACTTGGAGCAATTTATTTGCAGCTATTGTAGGAGCGGTTGTTGGAACTATTGTTGGTATATTGCCAGGATTGGGTTCCTCCGCAACAGTAGCTATATTAATACCAGTAGCTTTTTCAATGCCTGCAGATAGTGGAATGATCATGATGATTGCTGTTTATTTTGGTGCGATGTACGGTGCATCAACGACTGCTATCCTTTTAAATATTCCAGGGGCTCCATCGACAGTTATAGCTACAGCAGACGGATACCCACTTGCTCAACAAGGGAGAGCTGGTCCAGCGATATCAATCACAGCCATTGGTTCCTTTTTCGGAAGTATGGTCGCCATTTTAGGCTTAATGTTTTTAATTACCCCTTTAAGTAAATTTGCTTTGAAATTTGGTCCCATTGAATACACGGCAGTTATGATTTTTGCGCTAGTTATGGCAGCTACCTTAATGGGAGGGTCTTTATTTAAAGGGTTTCTCTCAATTGGTTTGGGCTTAACATTTGGTTTAGTTGGAATAGATTTACAAAGTGGAGTTAGTAGATTTACGTTTGGTTCAGGCCATTTAACTAGTGGGATCGATATGATTGTCATAATTATTGGTGTTTTTGGACTAGGTGAAGTGCTGTACTTTTTAGTTGAGCAAAAGAAAAATGTGAATTCTGGAAAAGAATAGCGATAAAAGGTAGTCTTATTCCGACTAAGAAAGACTTAAAAGAATCAACCCCAGCCTACTTTCGGGAGCGATTATTGGGTTTTTATCAGGTTTATTACCTGGTTCAGGGAGTACGATCGGTTCTTATCTTTCATATTCCTTTGAAAAGAGAATTTCTAAGCATCCAGAGCGTTTTGGTAAAGGAGAAATGAAAGGACTTGCAGCGGTGGATACAGCAAATAATGGTTCTGTTGGCGGGGCTTTAGTCCCGATGTTTTCGCTAGGAGTACCTGGATCTGGAACAACAGCCGTTTTGTTAGGAGCCTTAATGATGTATGGAGTATCTCCTGGACCGCAATTCATTGCTAATGAACCGGATTTATTTTGGGCAATTGTAGCTTCACTATTTATTTCTAATGTTGCTTTAATTGTTCTAAATTTACCTCTCATCCCTTTATTTGTAAAATACTAGATATCCCTTCTCGTATTTTAATGCCGTTGGTATTAGTGATTGCGATGATGGGAACTTACTCCGTTAATGGTTCTTTTAATGATTTGTGGTTACTTTTAATCTTTGGTGTACTAGGATTTTTTATGAAAGTATCTGGGTTATCGCCTGCACTATTAGTGTTGGCAATCGTATTAGGAGAAAAATTCGAAAGTTACTTTAGAAGAGCTATTATTGTATCTAAAGGCGACATGACAGCGTTTTTTACAAGTGGTATTAGTATGACATTAATTAGCGTTGCTTTAGCTTTTGTTTTATACGATATTTTCAAAACGGTTAGGGCAAAAAAGAAAAAGTATAAAAAGTTAATCAATAACCAACTATTTTTTCAACTTGAAGAAGGAACCATAATGAAGTTGCTATGGATAGTTATGATATGCCAAGCAGTTTATTCAATTATTATAAGAGGTTCTCGACCAATTATATCTCTTTATGCAGATAATATCGGAGCTTCTCCGTTTTTTATAGGACTACTTGCAGCGGCCTTTGCTTTTCTTCCAATGTTATTTGCCATTTCAGTTGGTAAATGGCTAGATAAACAAGGAGCAAAAAAAATGACAATGATTGGTAGTATAGGGATGTTACTATCTTTTATACTACCAGTCTTGTACCCGACATTATTTTCACTACTATTCAACCAACTCCTAATTGGGATTTCACACCTATGTATATTAATTTCCCTGCAAAAAACGGTTGGGAATATAGTAGGTGATCGTGATAGACTGATTGCTGCATTTAGTTTGTCAGGAGCTTTTGGAGAATTCGTTGGTGCAATATTAACGGGATATCTTTTTGAAATGACTGGATTTCGTTGGACATTCTTGATAATGATTCTGTTTATTATCGTGGGACTAGTTTTTACAAGATTAATGCCTAATATGGTAAAGAAAGAACAAAAAAAATTGGTCGATAAAAAAGCAGAAAAAACTTGGAAGATGCTTAAAAATGTAAATCTTAGAAAAGCGCTGATTGTCAGTGGGTTAGTTCTTTTTTCTAAAGATTTGGTCGTAGCTTATTTTCCTGTTTATGGTAATTCTATCGGGTTGAGTCCATCTCAAATAGGGCTAGTTATAGGCTTGCTTTCTGCTATGTCAATGATTATTAGATTTTTACAATCAGAATTGGTGCACACGATTGGAAGGGCCAGACTCATGGTCTTATTATTAGTTGTTAGTGGAATTTCTTTTATACTTATACCAACTACTAGTAGTCTACTTTTATTAATACTTATATCGTTGGTACTTGGAGCAGGACTAGGTCTTGGCCAACCATTAAGTTTAGTCTACACACTGAATGTCACTCCTGAGACAGGCAAGGTGAAGTATTAGGATTGAGATTAACATTTAATCGAACTTCACAGTTTGTTGCTCCATTTATTTTTGGAGGAATAGGACAGTTTGCAGGCATTAATCCAATTTTTTTCGTTAGTGGAGCTATCTTGATAATAGGATCCTTTTTTACAAAAATAAGAGAGTGATATTTGTTAAAGTGTAAGATTTCGAGTAAATAAGGGTGCCTGGCAACCGCGGATAACAAATAGTATTTTTATTTCTACAAGAGGCGATTTATTTATAACGCCTCTTAATTCTTCCCCTCCGATGTAATGAAGACATGGCAGCGAGCGGGTCATTACTTTAATCATTCGTTTGCAATTCTTACCTCCCTAGATTGATGGGTGTGCAATTCGCCTCTAACGATACAACCAATGTGTTTGTTCTACTTTCTTTGCAATAATTCTCCTACTCTCCACCGCCAACATTCCCACAACAGCCCCGTAGTAATACTGAATAAAGCTAGTGTTGATCTTGCTCTTTTTCCACTGGTAAACCGACTCCTTAAATCCCTTAATGATCGTCGGTAGGAATCGTTCGATAGGGTCACTTATCCTCTGGCTTCGATAAGCAATCAATGCTCGATCCCATAACTGGCAAATATCCTTTGCTCGATCAAAGAATGGTTTGACGACTTTGACAAAGCTTTCTGGAACATAACTTGGGACGTATGTGTAATCTAATTCTGCTAGTGTGATAGGACGAAGATCTTTTATTCTTTTTGTATTTGTTTCAAAAGAAATAGTTTCAGTAGAGATTTCTTGGCTTTGAACTGTTGGAACTGTAGAGGTTGGCGTTTCTTCGCGCTCTGTCAATTTTTCCGTTATCGCTCCGTCAAAATGGTGAAAGATGTAGACGTTGTGTGAGAAACCACCTTTTTCGCGTGTTGTATGGTGAATCGAGAGGATGCCTAACTGTTTAGCTTTACGTAACATTCTCTCAAAAGTAGAGCGGGAGATCCCGCCCTTTTTATCCTGTGTTGCTTCAACTAACTTGCAAATTCGTGCGTTACAGACGCCGATTATTTTGACACTAAAACGAGTCAGCTGCGAGAAGGCTAGAAGTTCACTTTTTGTAAAGTTAGTTTTGAATTTTTCTACTACATGTTTGATCATATCGTTAAACTCTTGAAGGGAGTTAAATTGACTTAAATGAGCGAATTGGTTAATGTGGCCTGATTTCATGGAGATGTTCCTTTCTCGGCTAACGTGGAATTAGTAATGGATAAGTTCAGGGGTACTACGTGGCATGCAGAAGGTTTTTTCGTTCGTAAAATGAGTAAAGCGGATGATGCATTGAGCAGTTCTGTACATTTGTTTTTCGATTGTATAGTAAGAAACAGGTAGCTTTAATTGCAGTTCGTTTTTGAAGGTAATCACCGTATGATTTTTTTGATATGGTGAAATAGAATGGACATGATCGTGGAAGATCCAGGAGCATTCAAATTGTGTAGGCGAATAGGTAGGAAACGCGTAGATGTGTTCAGTTGGATTGATCGGGATCGGTACTTTGTGTTTGGCTCCGGTAAGATAGGTAACAGCTGCTCGTCTTCCTTCATAGGTGGAGCCGCCCTTTAAGCAAGCTGCTTTGATGATCTGAAACGGTGTTTTTCGAATGTAAAGCTTACGATCTGTTTCAATGGCGATCGTATGATAGTCTGGATGTGCGACTGAGAGGAGGGCCAGTGTATCTTTGTTGACACTATAGTTTGCTAGGATTACAGTATTCAATTTTAAACACTCCTTAATGATGGTTTGGAAAGTAGCGATCATGATTGAATTTCGTATGCTAGAAAGAAGAGTTACAGGAGACAGGAGTAATGTTACTCCTGTTCTTTGAGGTGTTTTTTGATGTCTGGTAGAACTTCATGCTCAAATTTGAGCCAGTATTCAGAAGGGTAAGTGTCTAATGAAACAGCAATTAATAGTAATACATCATTTGAAAAATTTCGTTTTCCTAACTCAAGATCACTTATGTATTGCTGGGTCAGACCAACTTCAGACGCTAGCTTATCCTGTGACCAACCTTTCTTATCTCTACTAGCTTTAATATATTTACCTAACTCGGAAGTCCAGACTAATTTTGGTTTCAATTATTTTCATTCCTTTTACTAACATTATGAAAAATAACTGAAACAAAACTTACAAACTATAGTATGTAACTGCTTGTTGTTATGAATAATAGGTGAAAATTTTATAGTTTTTTGTAATGTTCTGCTGAAAAAACAGAGGTGTAAGCAGTCAAATCAATGTTTAATAATTTGACTAATGAGCTAAAGGAAAAGAAGTGCTAGGCACAACAAAGTAAAGCAGTTGATAGCAAGGTAGCCAGTGAGGATAGTGAATATGGACTGGGAATTAAGAAATGGAATCCATAAAAAAAATATTAGTTTATTTTATTCAACAAACGGATTGTTGAAGAGAGTTTTTTTGTAATATTATGTTGAAGAATGTCTGAGTGAATGGTAAATTTAAACAGTGTAGGAATTTTTATTAGGGGGTACTAATTTGAGATTAGAAAAGGGATCTTAGAGAGTTTTAGATCTTACAAGCAAAAGCTACTGTAGATGTTAATGATATTACATTATTAATAGGAACGAATGATATTGGTAGATCAACAATATTAGAGGCATTGGAGATTTTCTTTACTAATAGTTTAGTTAAGATAGGACATGAAGATGTATGTGTCTATTCTGAAAATCAAAAATAACTATTGGATGGCGACTTCAGATATTCCTTCTAGCCTCGTTTATCGATTCTACTGCCGAAACTACATTACAACAAGAATCCCTCCTTAATGGTGAAAATCTTCTAGATATACATAAATTCTGTAGTAAAAAACTCTTACATTTATTCAAATAATTCCTCACATATTAGATTAGTGAATTAAAAGGATATGCATTTAATGGTAAAAACGAGAGGTGAAAAAAGTGGATACAAATAGAGAAGTTATAGAAGAAGAAAAAATTTCACAGATAGAAAGACTATTAATAGAATTAAAGGAAGCGCAACAGCAAAGTGCTGCAACTATTGCGGTAGATCATAACTTAAGATCTTTATCTACACCGAAAGGAATTTTTAAGTCTTTCTTAAAAGCTGGTGGATTGAAGATTATTTTGTTGCTCCTGGTCATCCTTGTTTCTCTAGTCGTCATTACTTCAGGAGGATTTTGGCTATTTTCGGGCAGTACCTTCAAACAAGAGTCAGTAACGTTTGTAGAACATGTTCAAGAGCTAGCAACATTGGCAACAGCTAAAGCTCATACGAAAGCAGTTATACACGAAGAGGATAATAAGATTTTCTCGAAAGACATTTCTATTAATCTACCTGGAACAAAGCGAGAACTTCTATTAATTGTACCTGGGACGGTAATTGCTGGTGTTGATTTGAAAAGGATTACTTCTAAGGACATGGTTATAAATGAAGAAACAAAAGAAATAGATATTACTCTTCCTCATGCAGAGCTAATTCAGGACACGTCATTACAGATGGATAAAATACTAACCTATGTCAATGGTGGGCTTTTCCGTGGTGAAATTACATGGGATGAGGGATTTGACCTGGCTGCTAAGGCACAAGAGCAAAGTCGTCAAGATGCCATCTCTGGTGGTTTACTAGATACTGCAGAGAAAAATGCAGAAAAAGCGTTAAAGGAGTTTTTTAAGAATATTGGTTATAAGGTAAATGTCACGTTTAACTAATAGGACGGCCTGCCCATACTACTTGGTGCAGGCCTGTTCTGCAATTTGCTGGGGAACCATAGAGGATTGTCGAATTCTACTAATTGTAGAATTCGACAATCATTAAACCAAATATTTTTGGCTCTTTGCTATTTAGAGTAGGTGTAATTGATTACAAGCAAAGAGAATCCCTACCCTTTTTTAGCTTTTCAAATTGTTCCATTCTAGAAATTGGTCATCAAGCTAAGAAGGAGTTATCTTAGTCCAACGGGTTCTATCTTCATCTCTAACTTATTAGCTGTCGCATAGAAACTTATTTATTTGAAATACTAGTGTTTTAAAAGATGGTAAATGGATAATTATTGTATGAAATGTATATGTAATCTACTAATCATTGGAGTGATTTCATGTTAAAAAATCTATTTAGAAAGAAAACAGATCTTGACGAATTATCCTCATCTAATATTAATGAAGTCGACAAAATTGAAATTGAAGAAGAATTAGTTGCTGATTTAATAGATAAAGCAGAAAAACTAAATGCTGAAGATATAAACCAACACGAAAAGCATTTCTCAGAGGAAAAGTTTTGGACTAAGGTTCAAAAATTTCCTAAAAAAGCTGGAACTTCTTTAGTCTACGCAGTGCTATTACTTTATTACACTCTTCAAAAGCCAGATGTACCATTAAAAGTTAAAGCAACCATTGTTGGGGCTTTAGGTTATTTTATTTTACCTCTAGATATTATACCGGACTTAGCAGTTGGTGTAGGATATGTTGACGACTTAAGTGTTGTAATATTTGCTTTAGTTCATGTAGCTTTATATGTGGATGATGAAATTAAAATGCAAGCCAAAAATAAATTAAAAGATTTATTTGGTGAGAATGTAGATACAACTGAGATTGATAATAAACTAGGAAGATAATGATATTATGGAAGCATTGGGGCGCGGTTCTCATGCTTCCATAATAGTTATATAATTTTAGTTCTCTTTTCAAAGGGGAGTATCCATTCTAAAGTTGAGGTGTTAAAGTGAGTTTTTAAATTAGTTTGTAGACGATTCTACATAAGTAACGAGCAGATAAATGTAATAGAAGGTATTACACAATATTAAATAATTATTGTATTCCAAATTTTTCTAAAGTATAATTATCTTAATAAATTGAAAGGGGTGAGGTCGATGTTAACTGAATTCAATAAGTTTTGTTTTGTTTCGTCCTTACCTAATATTGTTTAATAACAATATTAGCCCTTTGGACGGATCAGAAATAGGGGCCTTCAAAATAAATTCTAAAGAAAGGGAGAGTCAAAAGTTTTACGTTTTTGGTTCTCTCTTTTTATTTTGAATGCTTACCTAACTTATTGAGTAATTTATTACTTTTAAAATAAGAAGGGAAGTAATGTTAATGATGAAATTAAGTACAATGAAGAAAGTTATGGATACTGTTGACAGTGAATGGAGAAGTCCATTAGGGGAACTGATTCTTGAAAAATGGGGATATGATGAAGGAACTGTATTTATTTTACGAGCAAGCGCTAATTTTATTTTTGTTTTCAAAAAAGACGGAAAACAATATTATCTAAGATTTAATGATTCTTGTGAAAGAGACTTATCAACGATAGAAGCAGAGTTGAACATTGTTCAGTATTTAGGAAGTAAGTGCTTACACGTAGCCCAACCCATTAAATCATTAAATGGAGAATATATAGAAACGGTAAAAACTGAAATTGGAACATTTTATGCAGTTGTTTTCGAAGCAATTAAAGGAAAACACTATGATTTTGAAGAAATAACAAGTGATCAGGCTTATTTATGGGGAAAGTCTTTAGGTGCTTTACACGAAAATCTTAAACAATTACCTGAAGAATATAAAATTAACCGTCCGAGTTGGAGGGAGAATTTATTAAAAGTAAAAGAAATACTTCCATCTAACGAAACCGTTGCAAAAAAGGAATTAGAAAGAATAGTAAAATGGGCTGAGGGTTTAAATATATCAAAGGAAAACTTTGGGATTATTCATTATGACTTTGAACTAGATAATCTAGTATTTGCTGAAAGTACAATAGGAATGCTTGATTTCGATGATTCTTCTCTAAATTGGTATGTTGCTGATATTGTTTATGCACTAAGAGATGCAGGAGATTTTAATATTAAGCATTCTATAATTACAAATTTTATACAAGGGTATGAAAGTGAGACTTTACTAGACATGCAAATACTCAAAGAAACATTGAGTTTGAGAAGATGCACAAATTAGTATTATTTGGAGTCCTAATTAGAAGTGTTGATATTGACGAATCGGAAGATCACCCGAATGGCTCGTTAAACTAAGAAAGAAATTATGCAATGTGATAGTGAAATATCGTCATTCATTTGAAGAGGTAGGTAAAAATAGACAACATATGGAGAGCTAATCTTTTAATATGTTTTTTTCTTAAACGTAATTGTGCGGACAAAACTTAAGTGAGTTTGAGTGCGAAAAGGCTACAACAACTAACGTATTCCTTTGTTAAATAAATACGAAAAAAACAACAAAGTCATTTCCTGCGCAGTGCAACGATACTTGTAATTGAATAACCCTCTAAAGAGACGATTGCTTTCAAAGCAATCGTTTTTCGTATTTGAAGGATACTGCGCAGCAAGCTATTAGGATTAAATTATATTTTTTATAATTCGAAATCATAAAAAATAAGGTTTTTTCCATTAAATTGTTCGAATGAAAAATTTCCATTTTTTATAAAAAACGAACAATGTAAATTACATGTGGATTTACGTTTGCTCCCTTTCAACTGACCGGGTTAGATTTTTTCTTCATTGGTTGTTATTGATTCCTATCCCTATTTATTCTCCAAATAGAGAAAGAATATGGTACTATAATGAATAACAAGTTAAGGGAAGGTATTTTAAATGACTATACAAGATCAACTAACTAACTATAGACGCTCTATTCCTAAAAACAATCCGAGAAATAGTGGCACCTCTAAACGGAAAAAATTATTTTATTTGGTAGTGTTATTTTATGGGCTGGGTTACTGGCTGGTGGCTATCTGTTAGCCTATAACTATTTGAAAAAATTCATACTTCATTAGACCTCCAAATTCAAGAAATCAAGCATCAAAACGAAGCAGTAACTACTCAATTAGCACTTTTCAATCAAGAGTTAAAAGCGTCTACGGCTGAATTAATCGTTGTTACTAACGAATTAAATTATATTAAAGGTACACTAGAGTTAACTGGGGAGACCATAACAGGTAGCGATCAAACTAGACTTGCATTACAAGAACGAATGACTGAGTTAGATAAGCGACTAAATCAATTAACAGCTCAATTAAAAAAATTGGAGGAAGCAGCGCGTGCCCATTAAGATCCAACTATTTATTGTTTTTCTTCTTGCGCCCTTTTTTGGCTCATTACTCTATTTTACTCAACACAATCCCTATTCTAGTTTCGATAGTACAAGTTTACTAGAAGGATACACGGAAATACAGGAACAAAACGAAACATTAAAACAAAACCTTTTCGAAAAAGGAGAATTATTGACTGAAGCAATTTCAGTTAGTCATGTTTCTAATGAACTATTAACCTACGTTCAAAACAATGCAAATGAAGAATTAGTAGAATATTTAATGCAACAGGAAAAATTAAATTTAATCGTAGAGGCTAGCGTAACGTATCAACAAAAATCAGCGGATTTGAGTGAAAGTTTATTAACTACGATGCTTGGCGAACCCATCGATCAAACATTCGGTGAAAATTCAATAGTGAAAATTTATTCACTTCAAGAAGCGGGCTATAGAGGTTTTATGGCAAAAATTCGTCTCCATAATCCTAAAGCGATTCGGATGGTGTTAGCCAGTGATGAAGTTGCCAGTTTCGGGGAAACGACTAGTCAAGCAGCTGCTAGGACAGGAGCAATCTTGGCTATTAACGCTGGCGGGTTTACTAATAAAAATGGCAAGCTTCAACCAATTGGAATTACGGTAATTGATGGTCAAATCGTAACATATTCCAAAAACCGTTTTAGCTTCATAGGTTTTAATAAAAATGGAAATCTAGTTGGCGGGAATATAACTTCAAGAAAGCAAATTAAAGAATTGGAAGTTTTACAAGGAGCAAGTTTTCTGCCCACTTTGTTAAAAGAAGGAAAGAAGCAACCTATACCAAAAGAATGGGCCAAAGCAAGACACCCTCGAACAATAATTGGACACTTCCATAACGGAGACCTTTTCTTTATGGTTGTAGACGGGCGAAGGACTGGTTGGAGTACTGGTGTAACGTTAGAGGAAGCACAGGAAAAATTGCTAGAGTTTAACATAAGAGATGCATACAATCTAGACGGTGGAGGCTCTAGTACCTTTTACTATAATGGAAAAGTACTAAATAAACCATCGGAAGGGCGAGAAAGAAGAGTAACAACAAATATTGTCGTCATACCTTAAAACAGAAGCGCGGGGACGGTTCTGCTGCTTCCTTGACTTCCGGTGCCAGGCACTCCTCGAAAAATCTTGTTCCACACGTAGGTTTCACAAACTTATCATACCAACATTATAGATTTTTTTTACCAGGAGGCGGTTTAAAAAACGCCTCTTAGTTTTTATCCTCCGAAGTTAATGAAGTAATAAGCAGCCAAATCAAAGTGAGTAAAGTGAAACATTAATTATGGGGAGTAAGTGGCTATAATAGAGAAGCGGTAGGCCTTTAACTTTAAGCTGTAAAAGGTTTCTGTCATGATAGATGCCTCAAGGATAAGAGGCTTATTCCATGGAACATTTATCATACATTTTACACTCCACTGGGTTATATAACTACGAAAATCAATATATATGGTCACAATAATAGGTAAGTATGGTTGCCAATCTTTTGGGGCTATTTTTTTTGTTTACATATAAAAAGATGATAAAAATTATCAAGAATTTATCCTTTCTAGAATGTATTATTAAACTAGGAACGAAAGGGAGGATTTCCGTTGAGTTATTATGTTAATCTTCAAAAGGCAATCGACTATATTGAGAGCAATTTGAAAAGTAATATAAGTTTGGGGCAAATAGCGAAAGTTGCTGGCTACTCAATACCTCATTTCTATAGGGTATTCTGTGCAATTGTGGGGTGCCCTGTGAAGGAATATGTACGTAAAAGAAAACTGAGTAATGCAATGTTTGATGTAGTAACCTCAAAAAGTAGCATAATAGACATAGCTTTTAGATATGGTTTCGAATCCCATGAGGCATTTACTCGATCTTTTAAATTGGCTTACGGAATGCCACCAAGTAGTTTTCGAAAAGTTCAAGTAGAGCCAATCCTCTATGAAAAGTTAATTTGCTTTCTAAAAATAGGGCGGATGAAGATACAATATTGAAACCAGAAATTATTTGTAAAGAAGAAAGACTACTTTTAGGTATAGTCAGAAAAATAAGTCAAGGAGAAAACTTGAAGTTTGGACTTTTACTAAAAGTAAGAAATGAATTTATGGAAATGGAAAGAACTATTCATACCAGAGGAAATACTGAATTGTACTATGCAGCTTATGATTATAACGCAGAAGACATTGGTAAAGAGAACGAGGGGATTAATTACAATTATTTTTATGGTGTAGAAGCATTAGAATATGAAAACATTCCCACTGGTATGGTAAAAAAGGTTTTACCCCAAGGTAAATATGCTGTTTTTTATTATGATACCAAAATAATACATTAAACGGTGAAAGATTGAGTCAGGCTGTGTATGATTATATTGACGGTATATGGCTTCCTAATTCGGGCTTTGAGCTTGCTGATATACCTGACTATGAGATCATTCATAAAAATGAAACCCATATAGATTTTTACATTTCAATAAAGTAAATGTAATTAGCACTTAATTTATAATGGAAGGATAAAAGGAATATGTTTTATAAGAAAATAGAAACAGATAGATTAATACTGAAAACATTGATAGAGAAGATTTAGAATTTATTTTTACCCAATTTTCCGATGATGATATAAATAAATACTTATTTGATGCTGATCCTTTAAAAGATATTAG
This sequence comes from Anaerobacillus sp. CMMVII, assembly GCF_025377685.1. Taxonomy (NCBI): domain Bacteria; kingdom Bacillati; phylum Bacillota; class Bacilli; order Caryophanales; family Bacillaceae; genus Anaerobacillus; species Anaerobacillus sp. CMMVII. The sequence goes on from NZ_JACEHK010000020.1 coordinate 34,333, forward strand.
CGAGGCGAACGACATAATAGAATTTTATTTAAAACCTGAGCCTAGACCACAACATAGATGGATAGTAATACGTAAAGTTGATGGGGTAAAGATGGGAACCTGTGGATTTCACTGTTGGAGTATCGAAAATTCTAAAGTTGAGATAGGCTATGACCTGAAAAAGGAATTTTGGGGAAATGGATACATGTTTGAAGCTTTAAAAGGAATTATAGAATTTGCTAAGAACTCAACGGATTTAAAGGAGATAAATGCCTGTATTTATACTAAAAATCAAAAGTCTATAAATTTAGCGAAAAAACTAGGTTTTGTTAGAACTGGTTCAAAGTATGAGATTTTTAGAGGGGAGAATACTTTCATAGTATATATTCTTTAAATTTATACTAGAGATATTAAACTTCCGGTCCCTGGCACTCCTAGTCAATGTCACTGACACACCGAAAAATCTTGTTTCACACCATGTTTCACAAGGGCGGTAAATCCAAAAGCATAACTAAACTATTTTACAGGAGGCGGTTTTTAAATCGTCTCCTTATTACTTTTTGTTTCAAAAGATATAGTTTCTGTAGTGATTTATTTTAATACTACTCTATATATCTGAAAAATAAGATAAGTAATATGGCACTGTTTTCCAAAAAAGGTGTAAAATTAATGTAAATTATAGTAGGTGATTACTAAAAAAAAATGGGAGGGCGAAAATGCAAACAAACGAAATTATAATCGAGGTCGATCAAGTAAGATCTGGAAAGGTGAATATCATTTCTTTTTACAGGGAAAATAAGCTGATAAATAAACCAATGCTAAAGCTAAAGGCAGGATCAGAGAGATATAACTATTATTACAGACACCATCTCGATGGCGATGATTTAGTCTTATTAAGTAAGCGGTTACCCGGCATTTATCCGTACGATGGCAGGAAGAGTACTAATGATTGGGCGGATGAAATGAAACGTGAGTTCAAGAGATTGATTGTAAATGGTGATTTTGATAAAAGGCTAGAAAAAGATGAAGTGGTGTACGATATTAGGTTTGTCTGGGTCAACAACTAATAATGAAGGTAAGGGGGGAGCATAGCATTATGTTAGAACTTTTTAAACGAAAAAAGAAATTTTGGGTCAACGTAGATATTCCGACGAAAATGTTTACCGTTCATACAAATTGTACATATGAAAACAAGAAGAGTGAAACAGATTATAAAGGTATTAATCGAATTAAAAGAGACGGTGGTTGGTTAAATTTCTCTTCAATAAAAGAGATTGAAAGTTTTTATAGTGAGAACTATGAAACGTTTTTTTATAAAAAACATTGTTGATCAAAGTTGATTTATAGATTGGTTTAAAAAAACTTTTGAGGTGATTGTATGAGAATAGGGAAAGCCGAAAAGGGGAGTCAGTATTTATTACAAAAGTATGTATCGGGAAAACAGGAACTATTAAATCAACTATTAGTATCAAGTTCTCCGACACTACTTTCCTTTTTAGATGAACATACTGATATTGAATGGTGCTCTCCAATTGCTGAAAATGGATATTATGAATATCGTGATGATTTCTTAACTCCTTATTTTCAGAATGAACCAGAACAACAAGCTGCGTTGATAAAAATACGTAACTATTGGCCTAAAAATGGGCCTCAATGGGATGGTATAGCAGTGATTACTAACGGTAACATATCAAAGGGTTTAATCCTTGTTGAGTCAAAGGCTAATATTAGTGAGACATATTCTAAAATGAAAGCATCATCAGAAGTGAGCCGAGACTTAATTGAGAAAACTCTTACTGATACTCAAAAGTTGTTTGGGTCACAATCTTCTCTAGAAGCGTGGACAGAAGAGTTTTATCAACTTGGAAATCGGCTAGCACTTTTACATCTCTTAAATAATGAGTTGAAAATCCCTACTTGGCTAGCACTAGTTAATTTTACAGATGATACTTCACATAA
>NZ_JACEHK010000021.1 GCF_025377685.1 Anaerobacillus sp. CMMVII
TAGACCATCCTACGATGGCCTATAAATACATACAAGTTTCTTCTTCACTTATTTATTACTCTTCCTCTCAAAATGAACATGCAATCTGTACTCACAAATATCTTTTGTCCATTTATGAAGCAGCTCTTCATCCTCTTTTAGAACATCAAAGTTTAACGAAAACTTATTATCTTCAAAGGTTACTAATTCTTTGCCCCATTTTGACATGGGCATTCTGGCAATTAGTCTACTTACTTTCTTTTCGTCGTAGTCCCAAAGGCGTTTCGTTTCTTTATCTGAGAAGTCAATCTTTTTGCGATATTCTGTTTCGGTTAGGTAATGGTGGAAGAATGGTGCAGTTTCTTCTGGTGTTATGGGTTGATACCAGTTTTCTACTCCTCTATTTAACATCGCAAGTAAGACAACCATCTTATAACTTTTGGTCATTCCTGTCTTTTCTACCTCTACAAACCAAGGTTCGTATCGTTTAAATACTTCTATTTCACGTTCGTCTAATTCGTTTGCCCAATATAAGAAACCAAGGTATGATTTAAATTCTTGTTTGTACTGGTTACTATTAGATTGGCCTTTTAAATGAAGTTCTAAATATGTTGGTCTTCTGCCTAAATCCTGTTTCAACGTAAAGTAATCATCTCTTAACTTGTCTTTACGAGGCTGAACTTTTCTTGCCATTTCCGTCAGCAAATCAATTACTTTAGTTTCAAGATTAATTACGCAGTTTGCTGGAGCACTGGCTTGTATTTCTCTAGGCTTTTTTAACTCACCTGAAGCATCAAATAAACTTAGCTTAACGTCGGCATTTCGGTAGTTTCCAATTAAATCGATGACAACACAGAAGTCTTTTTCTGGGTGTAACCGTAAGCCTCGACCGATTTGCTGGGTAAAAACGGTTAGTGATTCCGTTGGTCTTACGAACAAGAGCGTGTCTACTACTGGGATATCGACTCCCTCATTAAATAAGTCAACGGTAAAAATGGCGTCGATTTCTCCCTTTTCTAGTAATTGAATTGCGTTAGTCCGACTTACTTCTACCTGCTTTGAATGTAAAGCAATTACTTTGTAGCCGTTTTGGTTAAAGTAATTTGCTAGAAATTCAGCCTGTTTAATTGAAGAACAAAGACAAGCGTTCTTGTTTGCTTATGTTTCTCCCACGCCTGGAGGATATTTTGGGCCATATCCTCTCGGAGCTGAAGTTGTAATAGCTCTTCTTCCGCATACCGATTTCCTAACCAGGTAATTTGGCGATAATCTGTATCGTCGTAAACACCTTGATAATGGAAAGGCGCTAACCATTGTCGTTGTATAGCTTCAAGAAAATCAATTCGAAAGGCAACGTTACCATCACAAATCGCATAGACATCTTTATTGTCATTCCGATCTGGAGTAGCCGTTATTCCTAATAGAAAATTAGGTGTAAAATAATCTAAGATCCGTTGATACGAATTTGCTGCTGCATGATGGAACTCGTCAATGACAATCAGATCAAATTCATCTGGTGAAAAAGCTTCAATATGTTGCTTTAAACTTAAGGTAAAGATTGAAGCAAATACATAATCAGTTTGTCCTTCTTTTTGCTTCCCGTTATAAATACCATAAGTTTTCTCCTCTAAGACATGCTCAAATGATTTTTTTGCTTGATAAAGAATTTCCTCACGGTGAGCAACAAAGAGAACTCGCTTAAATCTTCTTGCAAAGAAAGCAGCTAAATATGTTTTCCCTAAGCCAGTGGCCATTACAACAAGAGCGCTTTTATACCCCTCATCCAATGTTGTCTCTAATTCTTCTAGGGCATCGATTTGTGCAAAACGTGGTTTAACTTCTTCACCGTATTCATTTGGCTCCTCTTTAATGAAGTCCTTAGGAGGTTCATCTTTTTTAGTAGGAAGCATTAGCTCTACTTCTTCTCTTTTTGTCCACGTTCGAACGAGATTGGGATGACTTTGATGAAAATGCTCGTATCTGTCTTCGTATAACTTGATCGTTTCCTGATTTACTTCAATTGTTTGGTCGTGATACATCAATTTAGTAAATTGATCGAGAGCATCTTCGTATACTTCTTGACTATCTGAAAGGGAAAGGTTCCATTCAACACCAGTGGTTAATGCTGATCTCGATAAATTCGAAGACCCTATGATCAAATGCCCGTTGTTAGGAAACTGAAATAAATATGCTTTCGGATGAAAAGACGTGCCATTGCTATTCCAAAGCCGCACTTCTACTTTTGGATGAATGCTTACTAGCGTTTTTAGAGCATCTGGTTGCGTAATAAATAAGTAATCTCCCGTACAAATCTTAATTTCAGCTCCTCGCTCAGCAGCCTTTCTTAAAGGCTCACGAAGTACATCACACCCTGATTTCATGACAAACGAAGTTAATATGCATATGCTAGTGGCACCTTCCATATTCGCTAACAGATGGTCAATCAAGTTTTGCGTGATTAATTCTGCCTTAGTCATCCTCAACCTCTATTAAAAAGATTTTTTCCTTAAAGCCGCCACGTTTTTCTGCTTTTTTTTCACGGATCTTTTCCACTTCTTCAATAGAGGATCCATGACAAACTGCTAATGCATGGACTATTTCTAGAACATCCGCTAATTCTTCAAGCGCATCCTCATCTGTTTTTGTATTGACATACTCCTCAAGTTCTTCAAAACTCTTTTTCTTTAACTCCGTTATGTATTGCTCGTCGTTTAAAATGGACGTTGTGTATTTCTTCCCCGTTTCTTCAATAATCTCAGGAATACGATCTCTCACTAATTTGTTATATGTAGGCATTATATAAGCTCCTCTTAATAGTTTCTCTTTTCAGGTATAACTCCTCGGACGCCACCACGTGGGTTTTCCATATCTCCTTTGTAGCGAGGAATTAAATGAACATGAACATGGAAAATCGTTTGTCCAGCTGTTTCCCCACAGTTAATACCAATGTTGTAACCATCTGGCGAGTGTTGTTCTCCTAATAATGCTTTTCCTTGTTCCAAGAGTTCATTGATAGCTTCCCGTTCTTCGATTGTGGTATCAAAGAAATCACTGACATGACGTTTTGGAATGATCAACAGATGTCCCCTATTAACTGGATAAATATCAAAAATGGCGAATGCTAAGTCGTTGGATAGCACTATGTTATCTGGGGTGCAGAATGGGCAGGCTTTGTTCATTAATACGTAATCCTCCAAATAAATGCATTTTTCCCTTTATTATAACAAGACCTTATATGTATTTTACATAGCTTTCCTAATGATATTAACCCCCCTCTGCTTTCAACCTCTCAAAATTAGTCCTATCCTTACTTCGGGGAGGTAGGATTCAAGTACATCTTCTAATCGTCTCTGTTATTAGACACGTAGCAAAAGGAAAGGTTCTATGCCCCAGTTCTTCCGATCATCTTAAAATTGGGACAGGATACCTGTCCCTTTGTCCTAGTCCTATTAGCTCTATAAAATTTGTTCCAAGTCCTCTAAAGTATCCTGAAAGGTATTTAAACGTACTGTATTGATTTCAATGAACTTTTCTGTATCTGGAACTTGCCATTTAGGAAATTGAGCCTCTTCAGTTCTAGGATACAGTAACACGCATTTTTGTGCATGTTCGTAAGAGGTAACATATGCATACATTTGATACAGGTCACTTTGCTGGTAAGTAAGTCTGCCTTCTCTAACAATGCTTTTCCATTTTGTATCCACAATTAGCTGCGAACTAGCTGTAGTTAGGACAAAGTCTGGTTTCAATTTAATATTTTCCAAGCCTGAATAAACATTTACTAATAAGCGTTTTTCCTCATGCTGTGCCCTCACATCTAGTTCATTTGTGTAAGAGAGATGACGAAAAGCAACATCAATATACGATTCAAATAGTTGGTTCATCTCGAACAGTAAAGAAAAACTATTTCTATTGCTGTATTTAGATGTCATCATACCATTAGATAGTATTAGTTTTGCGAGAGTGAGTACTTGTTCAAATCGATTGTTTTGTCGATGAAGGGAAACGGAATCTAACTCATTTTGATGAATGGCCACTTGTGAAACATCTTTGAGTATATCCATTAAAAACATCATTTCTACTTTCATGGCAGTTTTAGAGATATAGGGAAATAACACCATTAAAGCCCTTTTTAGAATTTGATTTAATAATACGTCTTCTTGAAATTCATCGTATTCACAGAAGGCATTAACAGAATGATAGCTATTTTGCCTTATATGTTCACTTAAAAGAAAACGTCCCTTTAAAGTTTTCGAGTTTTCCTGCTTTAATTTGTATTCTTTGTAAATCCCCCGCCTTAACTCTTTTAATAGCAGCTGAATATATAGATGAGCAAAAACATGAAGTAAGTCAGCTTTTGCTATCTGACTTTTCGTCTCATCGTTCAGTGTTACTGGTAACGTTTTAGTAATACTTAACATATTCAGTAAAGCAAAACGATTTTTTTCTTCTGATTCCCCATCAATAACGATCTTCGGCAATATTTCAATCCGAACAGTTGAAAGCTGAATGACCCCGACAAGGTTTATCCACCGTATTTTTCCATATCCGATCTCAACAAAGGTCATATAACGCTCTTGTAAAAATAAAAGAAGTTCATCCCATTCTGTTTGACTTACATGTTCGCCAAGGTATAGCCAGTCATAGGCCTCACGGATGCTGATTTTCTTCATTATTCATAAATCCTTTGAATATCCCGTAACTTGATATGTTTTTTTATCCGGTATTTAATTGGTAATTCAAAGGTTGACGGTGTAAGCGAATTTTTAAATAACTCACGGAAATTAATATCTTCACGATATACGATGCAAGCATCTTCTTCTGAGTCTCCTATTCCACCAAGAATAAGTCCGATTTTTTCCCAATCATCATAAAAGTATTCTTGGAGAAGAGGAACAATTTTATTTAAAAGAATATCAAAAATGTCTTCTTCTGATTCAGCGTTCATAAAATACGCATGCCCAATGGTATGGTCTCGATCATAGAGTACTTCAATTCTTTTGTTAACAATATCTAGTAAGTTTGGTAAATCGATGTTCTCAATTGGCTGCAGCAGTGAAGGCTTCGGCATCATTTCCACAAAGGAAAAGCGTCGGCGCAAGGCTGTGTCGAGCAATGAGATCGAGCGATCGGCGGTATTCATTGTCCCAATTAAATAAAGGTTTGGGGGTAAAACAAATAACTCTCTTGAATAAGGCAGTTGGACCACCGTTTCATGTTCTCTTGTTAATCGCTTATCATCTTCAAGAAGCGTAATTAATTCACCAAATACTTTCGACATATTGGCACGATTAATTTCATCTATCACAAGAACGTATCGTTGGGCATTTGTAAAATCGAAAGCTGCTGTTTCACTGAAGGCTGCTTTAATTTGTTCTTTTTTCTTTTCGTAATTATTTGTTTCAATTTTCCCTTTAATGCCTTCAAAGGTTGCCTCATTTGCAATTCGTTTCAACGTCCCGTCCATTGGTTCAAAACCGCCATTTCCATCTGAACGAAGTCCTTCAATAAAATCTTCATATGAAAAGCTTTGATGAAACGTAATAAATCGAACTTGACCTTGTTTCAACAACTCTTGATACTGACTCTTATCATCCACATCTTCTGTTGTATTTTCTATAATTTCAACTACTTGCTTAACAATACTATAGGTTTTGCTCGTTCCAGGTGGGCCATAAAAAATAACATTAAGTGGGCCGGTATAAGTATTAATAATGGGAGTTACAGGATTATCTAATGCAGTTGGCTCTGCTTCAGTTACTACTTTTGAAAACATAACATTCACATGTCTCTTTTTAATAATCTTGTGGATACGATCCCTGAAACCACCGTAGCCAGGTAGAAGTTTCTCCTCTTTTTCTACCCACTCAACAGGTAGGTTATGACCTAATTCGTTGTCATATTGATAACCATCAAGCGCTCTTTGTTTTAGTCTAGCAACGGCGTTAATTTTTAAAATGTATTTGAGACTACCATCCGGTTGTCTTTCAGAATAAGTTGTTTTAACTCCGATTAGATCCCCTTTTTCCATTTGAAAAAAATCTGTCAGTGCCTCTTTTTCTTTTTCATCTTTTATTTCCTTTAGTGACGTTTCTAGTCCATTACTCGCAATATGATTTGATAAATCTGTTTTGTATATTGGGAGAGAAATAACTTCTTGGTCGATGAAGTTACTTAGATATTCGCCTTCGTTGTAGCGATATTCAATGAGCCAATGGCCAAACTGATCCTTTTGCCCGTATGTTTTCCAGATAAATTCACTAAGCGTCACATAATCCCAATCTTTGAACGGTTCAAATTCCATAAACTTTTTATATTCTAAGTGCTGCATTAAAAGATAATTTTTTGGACGTGCATTTACTATCTCACTTGGGAGGTGAAGATCTTTTCCTAAAGGTTCAATTACTTTTCTTGCATAAACATTAAAAAATTTATCAGGGTGATATATATTTAGAATTTTTAACATCACCATCGGCCACAACATCAGGTTATCAATTCTTATTTCTTCAATTCTATTTTGTTCGGCTAGTTTAAGGTTAGTGACAATTTGGCTACGTAAATTCCTAAAAACATCGTTTAGCTCTTCGCCAACGAGTGCTTTCTTTTTCGAAGCAGCACCCATACAATAACTACCATTACCACTTCGATAAATTCCAAACTTAGAAGCGTTACCACCGCCAATCCCACCAAGAACCTCTTTATGCTCTAACCAATATATAAACGCATCTCTTGTTGATGTATCTGCATATTCCTCGATTGTCATTGTATCTAACGCTTCGAGGGGGAAACGGCGAATAAACTCTTCCCTTTTCTCTATGCTTAATTTTATGTACTCTTCATCTAAGCTAAAATTATTTGCTAAGGCGATAAGCCTTTCTATTGACATACTTGTCCCTCACATTCTTACCATCATAAATTTAAACAGACCACCGTTTAGAGCTTCTTTCCTTTTGTTACGCTATTTTAGTAATAGTATAGCTATACATAATTACGATAAGCTAAAATTCAATTCCTTAAATAAGCATCTGGACGGTTCTGCTGCTTATCTCGTTACGCTATACATTGGAAGCAAGAGAACCGTCCCCGTGCTTCCGAAACCGTTTGTAATCAAAAGCGGAAATCACTGTTTTCCCTACACCTGTAGCAGCCACTAGGAGGTTTTTCATGCGGCCAAACACTTCACGTTCTGCTTGCAGCTTTTCTAGGATCTCCTTTTGAAAGTGATAGGGTTGTATATCAAACTGAAATCGTGCTTCTTCACTATCAGCATAGTTGGCTTTAGTTAGTGCTGACTTTAGCCGTTGCTGATCCTCTTCATTTTTTTCATCAAAAAAGAGAAACTCTCCGTCGTTCCAATAGCTTTCGAAGGTTGCATCGAATTTTTTTACAATATCAAACGAGTCTTTTTCGGTAATCTTTAAGTTCCATTCCAAGCCAGACGTAAGTGCTGGATTAGACAAATTTGAAGAGCCAATATAAGCCGTGGTAAAGCCGGTCTCGCGCTTAAACATATAGGCTTTGGCGTGTAGCCTTTTTCGATCCTTGTCATAGGATATTTTCACTTCGGTATTTTGAAGCTTGCTTAGCTCGATAATCGCTTTATAGTCAGAAGCTTCCATATAAGAAGTGGTAATCACTCTAAGCTTACCGCCGGTATCCGTAAACCTCTGTAAATCTTCGATAATACAACGAAGGCCACTCCATTTGATAAAGGATACGAGCATATTAATTTCATCTGCCGATTGAATTTCTCGGCTAAGCTCGCCTAGCATATTCGGCTCGTGGTGCGAACCTGTAAAAAGAGAGCTCTGCGAAATCGGCGTAATCGGTCTGACGATTTCATCCTGTTTTAGGCTTCTCACATGATTAAGCTTAGAATAAATGGAAGTCAGTACTTCTCCCTCTTCAGCAATTTGAAGCGAGTGGAATTCAGTATCATGAAGACGTTCACTTAAAATTGCGATGATTTCATTACAGGTGTTAATCTGCTTAAGTAGGGCCGTTGCATCATTGTCCTTTTCCTCGTCACGAATATAGCTAAGCGCCCTTCTTGTCACAGAGGATATGTAAGTAGCTAGCATCTTTCGCGCCTCTTCTACATCTAGTTTTTCCGTTTGGATGTCGTGGTTTGTAAGAGTGCTAAGTTCAGATTTTAGTTTATTGTTTATGATTTCTTCGTAAATGCCGTTAGGTAGCATTGGATCACCTCGTGGTTGCCTTGTATGTTTAATTTATCCAGATAATGGATCATATATCATAATTCGACAGGAAGGGAGGGGAAACCTGCTGGAATTAACATTTAGTTAACTAAAAAAGTTGACACAAAGATTTTTGCGTCAACTTTTAAATATGAATCTGTTTGCCCGTACTAGTAGTTGGCGTCACTTATTTCATTGCCCACCTTCTCCCCAGTTACTCATCCAAAGTAGAGATTAACTCCATTAACTAACACCGGGCCGACATCTTATCTTTATAGGGAGTAAGGTAAAGCGATCCACTGTCACTCCCAAAAGTTTCTTGTTTCACAAGGATGTTCCACGAACTCTAAATAACATTCTATAAAAACTTTTTAGAAACATTCGTTCGAGTTGTATTGTTAGAACAAACGTTTCCAAAAAGTTGGAAATTCTAGAAAGATTTGAACATGATCGCTGGTTTAAAGAATTAATCACAATCTTTTTTGTAGAATTTTACAATGATACAGATACGGGGACGGTTCTGCTGCTTCCTTCGTGAATCAAACAACAAGAACGACCATATGCTATTCCCATCACAAGTAAACTGAATTATATACACTAGTATGAGAGGTTGATAAATTCCGGAACCACCCCATTTTTTGTTACATCCTGTCCTATCCTGCGCTTTCCCGGGAAAGAGAACAGTCTTGCCTCGTTTCGAAGGTAGCCTTTGGTTTACTAAAGTGACTAACTAATCTGTTTCCTTGGATACCCAAAAGACGGTTCCTTTGCTTTAAGGTTGCCTGGGACTCCCTTTTTGAGTTCAATATTTGTCTGCTTAAAAAGATCAATAGCGCTTCATCACTTTGGTCAGTTTGTTGAGGGAAATGAAAATCCCACCACCAGCTTCTTAACTGGCGGTAGGGATTTCTTAAGTAAATGAGCTATCTTGTCTTAAACACTTTGATCATTTCTTTTAGATTACTGCTTGATTCATTTAACGCCTCAGCCGATTCAGAGATCGAAGCAATGGCTTTAATTTGCTCTTCAGTTGATGCTGTAATTTGTTCCGACGATGCAGCTGACTCTTCAGCAACTGCGGAAATATTTTGGAATGAAGCAACAACGTCGTCTTTCGCATTATTGATACTGTCGATATCATGACTTATTGTTTCGATTGACTTTGTAATTTTTTTCAATACATCGTTAATCGTGCGGAACACTTCTTCTGTATCAACAGCTACCTTTAATTGATCTGCTGAAATCTTATTAGTACGATCCATAGCCTCGGTAGCATTTTTTGTTTCTTCTTGTATACCAATAATCGTTTTTCGAACTTGTTCTGTTGCTATTGACGATTGCTCTGCTAGCTTTCTAACTTCATTTGCTACCACAGCAAACCCTTTTCCATGGTCACCTGCTCTAGCAGCTTCAATTGATGCGTTTAAAGCAAGTAAATTGGTTTGCTCTGAAATGTTATTAATCGTATCCATCACGTTTTCGATTTCTTTAATTTTTGGAACTAAACTCGACATAACTTTATTTACAGATTCAATTACTTCATTTGATTCGTTTGTTTTTGATTTTAATGTTTCTATTTGGGTAAATCCTTGCTGGCCAGTTTCGTTTGCTTCTTTTGATAGAGCATTCATCTCATGATTTTGTTCACTTACGCTTTCAATTTGAGAAGAAAGAAGCATAGATTTTTCGTTGGCTGCTTCAATTTCCGCAGCTTGCTCGTTAGCACCATTCGCAATTTCAGCAATACCCCGACCAACTTCTTCACTAGACGCTGCCGTTTCTTCTGACATGGCACTTAATGTCTCAGATGCTAGAGAAACCTCGGAAACTGTTTCTTCAACAGAAGAAATTAAGTTTTTCATATTAGTTACCATCCCATTAAAATGTGTAGCTAACTCACCTATTTCATCCTTAGACTTTGATTGAACATGTACCGTTAAATCTCCCTCAGCTACTTTGTTCACTTGCTCTTTTAATTTAGTTAAAGGCTTCGTAATCGTTTGTGACAATAGGAAGATAAAGAATAGTGCAACTATTAATCCTATTACTGAAATAATCATAATGATTTTTAAGATTGCACTTGATTCTGCAAGTAATCGGTCCTGTAAATAAACAGTCCCAACCTTCCAGCCTGTTTGATCTACTGTTCCATACGCTAGAATACGATCATTTCCAGAATACTTATATTCAAAATATCCACGGTTTTTACCATTATATATTGATTGAATGAAGTCTAAGTCCATTAAATTATTTCCACGCTCAGTCGGATGAACTAAAGCGACTCCATCATTGTCAAAAAGAAAAGCATACCCATCATAGCCAACAATCGTTTCGTTAATAATATTTTCTAATGAATCTAAACTTAAATCATTGGCGATAACTCCTAATAACTTATTCGTACTCGGATCGACAATTGCTTTTGCGACTGTTAAAACGTAATCGTTCGTAGCTTCGTCAATATACGGATCAGTAAAGATTACGTTATCAGGTGCTGCTGCAGCACTTTCGTACCAAGGACGTGTAGTTGGATCAAAGGTACTCGGCAAATCAACATGAGGAAAAGTGTACATCCCCTTATCTACTGAAGCAAAGTAAGCAAGCGTAATATTAGGATAAGACTCTAAATACTTCTTAAAATCACGCTCGATGCTAGTCCAATCACCAGATACATCGTTACCTCCAGGTTTCAGGGAATTTCTTAAATAATCAATAATTATTTGATTTTCGCTATAACGGTCAACACTAACCTTAAATTTATCTAGATATAGTTGCGTAATCGTCTCCATCTCTTGTACAGTTGCGTTTGCTCGTTCCTCTGCATTATTCTCAATTGAATTTTTACTAAAGAGAAACGTAGATGTTGATACACTAGCTAAAATCACAATAATAATAGCTGTAAAAGAAACAATCATTTTAGTACTAATTTTACGAAACATAATAAATATAACCCCCGCTGATGAAAAAAAATTTTGATTGATTTAAAAAGCTTGTTTATAGAGTGAATATTATAATTGCCAAAAACGATGCACATCAATCTAAATGCAGTTACGAATGTTTTTACGAAACTACATATAGTAGCTAAACGTGGACCCGATTCGTAGCAGACTATGTCCGAAACTTCCCAAAAAATGCAAAATAAGCGAAAATAACGGAACGTGGAACCGTTTTTGAAATCGATAAAACTCCAGCGATAAAGGAACTGCTACATTTCTCCCTATGATATGTCGTATTTTTTTGAATAAATTTCTCTAATCTGTTCATCTTCAATCGGTCTACTAAAATAGTATCCTTGGATATACTTACATTTTAGTTCTTGAAGAAGTTTTACTTGTTCAATCGTTTCAACTCCTTCTACCACCACATCGAGTTCGAAAGCCTCGGCAAGCAATATTAATTGTTTGATGATTTTCTTCCCGGATTCATTTAAATATTGATCGATAAATTTTTTATCGAGTTTCATTTTATCTACCGGAAAATTCGATAAGTAACTTAAAGATGAGTACCCTGTTCCAAAATCATCTAAAGTAACTGTTATTCCTATTTTTTTCAATCGATTTAAAAACATAATTGCTTCAATATCATCCTCTAAAAGAATGCTTTCAGTAATTTCAATTTCTAAGTATTTTGCAGGTATTCGATGTTCTCTTAATAAGCTTTCAATATATTCGATGATTCCTTTATCATTCAATTGCTTTACAGAAAAATTAATCGCGATTGGCTTCAGATCTAAACCCTCAACCTTCCATTTTGAAAGTTCTAGGATCGTTTGTTTAATAACAAATCTACCCATTCTCTTAATTAGTCCTTTTTCTTCTGCAATTGATATAAATTCAGCAGGTGAAATTTGATGGTCTTTAAGCCGAATTAATGCTTCGAATCCGACGATCTCTCCGGTTGAAACATCAACTTGAGGTTGGTACAAAAGCTTAAAACCATTATTACTCAACGAACTTCGCAAAATATCGTGGATTTTATTTTTCATCAATATAGAATTTTGCAAAGACTTTGAGAAATATGCACTTTGGTTTTTTCCGCTTTTCTTCGCGTGGTACATTGCAATATCTGCTTTACTAATTAATCCATCTAATTGTTTATCATCGTTAGGGTAAAGACTAATTCCGATACTACCTTCAACTGATAGTTCTTCACCGTTTACAAAAATCGGTTGTGAGATCAACCCTTCTAATTTTTGAAGCTTTGCATCTAATTGAGCTTGGTCCTGCCACATAATCAACAGTAAAAACTCGTCACCACCAAATCTGGAAACAAAAGTGATATCATCATTTAATCTCAGTAACCTTTCTGATAACTTCACTAAAAGTTGATCACCGTATAGATGTCCTCTAGTATCGTTAAACTCTTTAAAACTATCGAGGTCTATTAATGTTATAGCAATCCTCTGGTTAAGTCGAACTAGTTCATCAAACTTTAATGATAAGCTTAACCGGTTAGGTAACTTTGTTAAATAGTCGGTATATGCCATTTCCTCCACTTTTTCATTTAAACTGTGAATTTGATTAATATTCTCATGCAATCTACTGAATAATTGATTAATCGTTTCATATAATCCTGAAAAGCTTTTGTTATCAGAAGGATTTAGAGGTTTAACACCCACTCGCTCGGTATCTATTAATTGAATATGTTTATTTAACATTTTTACTGGAGTGATCACATTTTTTCTTTGGAGGATGAAAAAGCCAATAGAAATAATGATAGCTAACAGGATGAACATCAATGTTAATAAAGTTACATTTTTCTTAGTTTCTTCCATCGACAACCCTATACCTACAACTCCAATGATCTTTCCCTCAAAAAATAATGGCACCGCTACCTCTAAAACATAATCATCAATTTGAGGATAATACCATTCAAATGATGACACTTCCCCATTTAAAACAACTTGGTAATTTTCATCATCTGCGGAATAATCTACACCAATCTCATTGTCCGAATCAGCAACTGCGATAAAATTCTCATCTAGGATTAGAGCGTATAGGATATTTTCTTCATTACCGGTGATTCTTTCAACAATATTTTGTAAAATATTTTTTTCTGATTTTATATTCATATGATCTACACTATAACCAACTTGAACAAATGAGCCATCATCATTTCTTAAATATGCGAATTTGAAATATTTATCTCTTTCCGTTGACTTTCGAATGTCTTCTACATGGATATCTTGTGTTTATGTTTTGACATAAAATAATCAATTGGATCTCCTGATTCGGTGTCCAGCT